>WTAX01000415.1 GCA_013139395.1 Gammaproteobacteria bacterium
AGCATTATTCATTTAATATTCGCATCAGAAGCTGTCACTCATTTCTAGCTCATATTGGCCTAAAATCACCCAATAATAAATGACAGCTTCTGATACTCCG
The DNA here is from genome assembly GCA_013139395.1 of Gammaproteobacteria bacterium. Lineage (GTDB taxonomy): Bacteria > Pseudomonadota > Gammaproteobacteria > GRL18 > GRL18 > GRL18. Next base: position 101 of record WTAX01000415.1, read on the forward strand.
TGTATACCATTTAGGAATGGTTATTTAGTTTTTCGCCTGGTGTTTTTGTTTCATTTTATAAATCCAGCGCCATAAGTAACCTCCAGCCAGTTCATATCCTGAATGAATGTAATTATAGACATTAATATTACTTACATTCCAGCACATGAGATGCATACTTTCTTTATCACCACAAATTAATAATTGGTCATCTTCTTGTATTTCAAAATCATTCTCAGGTAATAAAAAATTATTATACTTAAACGCTTCTCTCACATCTGACATATCATGTCGGCGCAATGATACTTCATTTTTCTTGCGATGCACTAGTAAGACAACACAATTAAGTAATTTATCCCTGTTTCTTGGATGACTTGAAATCTCCCGGACAGTAATCTTACCTTGTTTAAGAAAATACATCACTGCTGGTGTTTGTTTTTCAGAAATTTGAATCATCCAGGTTGTTGCCGTATTATCAATAAAACTACTAATACGACTAATTAAAACATTAGCCCATTCATCTTTCTGTCTCCTGGCCAATGATAGAAAGGTTGACAGCAAAGGGGTTTTAATAATGGATAGAATCTCACCTGCAACGATACTCGCCGGCTGCATAATAAAGTCTAGTTCTGCCTTTTCAAATACTTTTTCATTACGACTAAAATTTTGTCTCGCTATTGAAAAAAGATTAGCTTCATCATCATTTATTGTATTAACTTTATCATTATCTGGATATTTGTCATTTTTCAAATAATATTTATCATAATATTCTCTATCTCGTTTTTTGCCTCTATGAAAACGTTTAATTTCATCCTGAGCACTGAGAACAATGGATAAATTATTGGCATCATTATTGGTACCCGCAACAATAGCAACAGCCTCAGTAATTTTAGCTTCTCTTAAGGTAACAGCTTCGGTACCTCGACCAGCAATCGTGCCTTCCGGGGCACGAGTCGCATCAGGCTCTGCTTCAATAATAACCGTTTTAATTCCAACATAATTTAAGTGTCTGGAAATAGCCTTACCAAATCGACCATAACCACAAATAACCCATGTACCTCTGGGTGGATTAATAGGTTCTTTTCTCACCTTATGATAAGGGTTAGTCAACCACTCATAAACAAGATAGGCGCTCGGTGAACGAACAGACAAGGCTAACCTTCTTGCATAGATGTCGAATGGATTAATAATATGGGATGTTCCAAAAGAAGCCATATTAGCTTCTACTTCCACACTTTCAGCTCGACATACAACCATAAGGTTGTCTTCTAACATACGCTCTTTATCAAGTAAACGTGCCGTAATTGCAATTTTAAGATTGACCTCGTCTTTATCGGTTAAGGCAATAACACCTTTGCAGAAATCATGGGTTAAACCCGCTGTTTCTAACACTTCAGGAAAAGAAGCATTGGCTGCCAAAGCAGGAATTTCAATGTCAGGTTCATCAATTTGCAGATTATCAATACGTTCAGGATCAATATCAAGTACCACTGACAGAATATTATTAGCAGATAATTCATGCGCCAATAATTTACCCGTATCGCCATAGCCGCAAATCAAATAAAAAGGCTCTCGGATCCGTCTCACTTTTTTTCGAAAATCATTTTCTTTTAATATTGTTTTAAAGGCGGGATTTTGAAGTGTGCTTAATATTGCACCGAGGCTGTACAACCAGATAGTAACAGTGGCATAAATACTAAAAACAGTCCACATTCTCTGGGCATTAGTGAACTCATATGGAATTTCACCAAAGCCAATGGTCGAGCCCATAAAACTAACAAAATAGAAGGCATGAAAAAAACTCATATGCCAGACATTACCCTGATCATCCTGACCGGGAATCAGTACAAATCCCAAAATAACAACAGCATAGCTGATGATCAGTAATATAATTGGCAGGCGGAGTCGCTTGAGCAGTATGAAAATAAGACTATTCATTACATCACGATACTTTTTTTATTTTAACGTCGTACAACGACTGTTTCAATCACGAGTAATACGACAGAGGTTAAATTAGCAATCAGTGCACCACCAGAGACCGATACGATGGTCGCCATTACATCAGGAGTCACACCTGAGGTAGAAACATGCTCTGCAATACCCCAAATTATTGCCGCAACAAATAGATGAATGTCTGCGACAAGACTGGTCGCCAGCAATACCGCACCAATATGAGAGCGATCACCTAATTTGATCACTGTTGCAATCAAACTAATAACAATGGCTGCAAACAGTTCAAATACATGATGATGTGCCGGATTATCGATATCACCAATAAAAAAACCGAAATTAATAGTTAATGCAAAGACAACAAAAAAAGCAAAAGAGACCTTCTCAAAGTTCATACGATTTATTCCAAAAGATGATTTTTCTAGGTTTAACTATAGCAGATATTAGTAAAGCTCGCCCATGTAATATAAAACATGGCAGCACTACTCAAAATCTCCTTACCGAAAAGCACCTGCGTATAATACTTTCCAAAGCATAAGCTCTTTCCTAAGATCAAAAAAAAAGCGATGTTTTTACATCGCTTTTTTACTTTATTAAGAGTAGCTTAACTAACAGCCTGTTAAGCTATTTGAGCTTGCTCTTTTTTTTGATTTTCTTCTTCCAAAGCAAGACGTTCAGCCTCTTTGCGACCTAATGGGTCAGCAAAATTATCATTAAGTGCTTTAACAAAGTTATCAGCCTCATTGCGAACTCGATCAATTGCTTTATGACCCCTTCGTCCCCAGCCAGCAGGTTTAATAGCAAAAACACTGCGTAAAGGATGAGTATTTTTTAAAAAAGCAGCGGCTATATTGCCAGGACCATTCTCTTTAGGTAATTTTTTTACCACCCTTTTGGCGATAAAACGGCGTACCCAGAAGTGAATACCGCCAAACACAGCAACAAAGATACCAGCCACAACGCCTTGTATCACAGGGCTGCTTTTAAAAGATTCTAACCAGGGTGGTTGAAAAGACCCGTCAAGCCAATAACCAGCATAGATTGAAATTCCAACTAACAATGAAATCAGTAAGCCATAGAGTATGCCGTCAGTAATTAACACTGAACGATACCAGGAATTCATAGCATCCTTAATTTGCGGTACTGCAACCTGCTCTATCTGATTTGCAGTATTTTCCAAAGCACCAATAATACGATACACCCGTTCAACACTAACTTCCTGCATACGATGTTCAATTTCACCCAAATCAATATCAAGTTTGTTTTTATAGCGTTGGCGTAAATGTTCATCCTCAATTTCAGGTGCAATTTTTTCATTATAAATACAATAAAAGCGACCTGTTGAAAGCCCTGTTTGTACCACAGCGCGCTGCCATGCAGCAACAACCTGCTCAGCATTATCTTCTTTGGCAGTAGAATCCATTTGATTCAAAATAAACAAAAATTTACCGGCATCATTTCGTCGAATTGTACCTTCAACCAGATGCTGCAGGGTATCTTTCATCGCACCCGGTTCCGGATGTCTGGCATCAAAAAAGACGAGAACCAGATCGGCTAAATCAATAATATGATCGGTGATTTTAAGCGTTGAATTACGCTGCTCATCCGCATCAAATCCTGGAGAGTCAATTAGAATTTTGCCTTTTAGAGCATCACTTTTACACGTCTTAAGTTGTAAATAAGTATCAATTCGACTGCCTTCCCCAGCTGATACTTTTTCAATTTCTTCGCTGATTTGATAAAAAGGTAAACGAGGATCCGCATCAAGAGCCAGACCGGGTAAAACTCTGACCTTCTCTTCCTGACTATAACAAACCACTGTAAATTTATCATCAACAGCCTGATTACCGGTTAATTGTAAATCAACATCGAGATAGCTATTAATAAATGAGGATTTACCGGCAGAAAATGTACCCAGGACTGAAATTAATGGCCACCATGAAATGGTCGTAGCAAAAGACTGGTCTGCAGTTAATAAACCAAGGCGATAGGCAACTATATCCAGTTCTTTAAAGGAGTCAACAGCATCAATTAAAATTGGGTTTTCTGACGCAAGATTATCTTGTAGACTTTGTAGACGTGATTTAAGTAATGTACTCGGACCTGCAAAAAACATTGGCATTCCATCTCCTGATCGAATAAAGGAAAAGTTATTAGATTAATAATTCTAATAACTTCTCAGAAAATACTCAACTATAGCAGCCCTTATTTTCATTTAAAATTTGAGACGTGGATCCGCTATAGTATTTGGACAGAGTTAGCTTAACGTACCGGACGTTGAAAAGGCATTGGTCCGGGCGAACCATATGAAGAACCTTTTTTATCTCCCCAGGGCATCATACTATCAAAAACACTTTCTGCAGGATTAGAAAATGTTCTATTGATATGCCACATATCACGCTGCATCGCCACAAGGCCAACACTCATAACCTGAATATTAGTACTAATACCCTCAATGCGATCACTCACATCCTGTGCTACTTTTGTCATTTTAGTTGTATTAGAAGACATTTCAGGCATTGTAGTCGCTACAGTATCACTAATTAATGTTGTACTGCGCTGCATTTTTACAATACTATCGGATATTATTTCCATATTGATAGTAACCGATTGTGACATCTGATTCACAGAACGACTCATTTGTCTGACATCATTAGATAAGGAATGAACATCATGTGTCAGATTAAAAATCAAATAATAACCGTAGGCAGCTAATACAATAAAAGCAAATAATGCCGTATAAACAATTAATTGTAATCGTTGACCTTTAACATCAGCACCCTTCTTACGCTCATCAAGCGTATCAGAATCAAAACCGGTTGCATCAGCGTCTGCTGTCAGTTTATGGTATAACCTTTTAATAGGCATTTCTTTTCTCTCCAAGCATTAACCACCCCTTAGTCATTAGCATCTAAGTTCTAAATCACTTCGGATAGCTACCCATTGTAAAATAAAGTCTGCACAAGAGGTAGTTATATTTTAAGTTTATTAGAATTTACTAATAAATGTATTTATTTAAACTTCGTGATTCATAATTCACAAATTTCTTATCTATGTAATTTAATCTGTGCGATTCTAAAATCGTTATATTTAATACACTTTTGTTATTATTTTGACTGTATTAAAGCAAAAATACACCACGAACTAATGATCAAACTTCTTTATGAGCCCTATTCATCATTGTAATTCCTTTTGCTTATTATTAATGATCCGTCTTTGTTTATTGGCAGTTTTTTTATCAATTTTATCTGTCACTATAACCACATTCCATGCTTCATTAAAACGATGACGACTCACTAAACGTTTTACAAACTGGGTATTTGTTACAAGATACTCTGGTGTTTTATTTTGTGTTTTATAAACATTTGCCAGCTCACCTACTATATCTGGAAGCTCTGGCAACTCCTTTATTAGTTGTAAATATTTTTTTTCTGCCACTTTAAAGTTGTGTAAATCAAAAGCATGTCGAGCTTCGTTTAATAATTGTTTCTGCTCCGGCGTATTAATTAAAGGCTTAACCGCTTTAATATTGGTATTTTTTTTATTAGGAATAGTATTAATATTAGTATCTGTTTTTTTCTCTACATTCAAAGGAATTAACAATACCATTTTATCTTGTAGTTGTTTTTGTCTATCACGTATCTGTTGCTGCAACTTTTTATCCTGCGTATTAACTCTCTTTTTCTGAATAGCTAATGGATTTGTTTGTTGTCTGTCAACGGCTTCGTCATCTATCTTTATATCCGATGAAGCTTCAGGTTTTATTTGAGCAGGAGCTTCAGCCTTTTTTACTTTTACATGAGCAAACTCAAAATCCTCATTTTGAGTTTGCTCAGAAGATACGTCTTCAACTTCAACTGTATTAGTTTTTACAATGGGTTTGCTATGTGTATCAGTCGGGAATTTAACTTCACTTTCAAGTTTCTGATGGAAAGTCCTGGCTGCATTATCCATTGCCTCTTGTTCTTCAGATGAAAGTCTTAGTTTATATTCTTTCATTCTCCTGAAAAAATCATTTGAAGGCGGTGCCTTGTCAACAACTGGGGATTGTAAGCTATTATTTTCTATAACCTTTTCTTCAACTGACTTTTTTTCAGTCTGATTATTATCAGCACTCACAGAGCCATCAGCATTTACAGAGTCTTCAACGTTTACAAAGCTATCAGCATTTACAGAGCCGTCAGCGTTTACAGAGTCCTCAACGTTTGAAAAGTCATCAACATTGTTGAAACTTTCGTTATTACTAAATTGTTGCCCTGATGGTTCCATTAAAGGCTTTATAGTGGGTTCAACAACCTCATCTGACAAAAAGCCATATTGAGTCAAGTAAACATACAAAACCACTAATAATACAATAATAATGGTTAAGTGACTGAGTATCCAGCGAAAAAACTTCATTTCTGGGCCTACTGATGACACACTATATCCTTCTTAATTATCCTGGATAAACAATACTGGCAAATTTATTGACTTCTGCCGCCGCCTTTCCCTTGGGTTCAAGTTCAAAAACAGCCAGGCCTTCACTAAACGAACGACGATATGTTGTTCTTTGATACAAACGAGTATCAATCAGGTCAATATGAGGCAGCATTTTCAGTGCATCTTCGGCTTCTCCCGTTTCACGAACACCTTTATGGGTATCTGCCCGATTAACGAAGCCTAACATTTGTGGCATATTCTTTTTTCCGCGTATATCTAAAACCATTTTTATAAAACGCTGTGTTGACCAGATATCAGCCTGGCTGGGTGGTACGGGCACAATAATTCGATCAGTTAAAGCAATCGCTTTCTTCATTGATTCTGTATCAGCAGTACCAATGTCAATTAAAATTTCTTCTTTATTTGAGTTTTCTAATTCATCAAGTGAATTACTAATTAATATACGAGGTTCGTACTCATCTTCTTCACGAATATCGCCGACATCACTGAGTGTTGCCTGAGGGTCCAGATCAAAAAGTTCAACCTCATGATCATTTAACGCCAGCCATACGGCCAGATTAAAAGTCACTGTACTTTTTCCAGTTCCGCCTTTGAGGTTCCCTACCACTGTGATCATATAAAATTCCTATACAGAGAAAAACTTAACTCCTCTCATTACAGAAAAAGGAGTTAAGATTTATAGAGCAATTAATATTTATTTTGCTGCTGGTGCTGGTGCAGGCTGTGCAACTGGAGGGCGACCATATGGACCATAGCCATAAGGTCTATAACCGCCATAACCACTATTATTCATGTAACGTTGATCACCATAACCCTGGAAGCGATTGTCCCAGTTATTATAGCCGCTGCCATAACCACGACCAGAAGCAGAGCCACGAGTATTAGCATTGCCACGTCCTCTCGCCCTTGATTTTATTGTAATTTCAATGTCACCATCCATGTCTGCATCACCAGAACCATCTCCCCAGCCATTACCATAGCCGCTTCCATAAGCATTATTGTTCCAATTATTATTACCATAACCATTCCAATTGGTGTTGCTATTTCCATCATCCCAAAAGGCACTGGCTTGTATTGGTATAATAACTGCACCTACAACAATTGCAGCAGCTAACGCTTTTGATACATACTTCATAATACGCTCCACTTGATAGTTTGTTGTCCCTTATTATTATACCGACAAACGAAATTGGGACATTATTCATTTGTCTAAGGTAATTGCTAACAGGAATAAATAGATAGTTAATCTTCGCCTAAACCACCTTTTAACTGTATTCCTCGACGCCCTTTCTTCTTAACCGTTTTCTTAACGGTACTTGATGTTTGTTTATCATCTGAAGGTGCTGGTTTTTTACTCGTGGCCGATTGCTTTTTTACTGTTTTTTTCTTTACTACAGTTTTTTTCTTAACAACTGATTTTTTCTTTACTGCTGTTTTTTCTTCTGCTTGTGTCGTTTCAGCAGGTATAACTTTAGAATCGGATGTCTCAACCTTTTCTGGCCTGGATGCATCTGCTTTAGCAATATTTTCAGTGACCACCGGTTGTGAGTCTTTCTCTTCTACTTTATCAACCTTTGGGGCTACTATTACTTCTGGCTCTTTTTCTGTAACAGTAGTTGCAGCTGCAGGTTTACTTGCCGCAGGCACTGATTTTTCAACCGGTTTGGAAGTTGGCACTGCTGTAGTTTCAGGGGTCGTTGTTTTAGGTGTAGTTGATTGTGGTGCCACATCAGCTTTTTTATTCCGTTTAAATGCTAATGTATAAAGTCCCTGAAGACTCCACCAGACAACCTGAACTACAGTGACGATAATGGTATAAGTACTAAATAAAATCTTGGCGATAACACTGCCGCCAGAAGAACTGCTTCCTTTTGGCTTGTCTTTATCTTCCACACAATCCTGATAATCCGGGTGATCTTCACGCATTACATCACAAAAGGCACTACGTGCACTATAACAACCCAGAGGAATAACAATCAGCGTTAAAATGGTTGACACAAAAACGCCAAACATCAGTGAAACAGCCATACCCTTGAAAATGGGGTCCATTAAAATTGCCATAGAACCCACAACAAGTGCTAAAGCGGTAATAACAATAGGTCGTGTTCGAGTAATACAGGCCATAATAATAGCTTCTTTGACTTCAACACCACGACTAATTTCCTGTCGAGAGTAGTCAACCAACAAGATTGAGTTACGCACAATAATACCGGCCAGTGCGATAAAGCCGATCATTGAAGTCGCTGTAAACTCTGCACCCATAATAGCATGGCCAGGAATAATCCCGACCAGTGTTAACGGGATGGGTGAGATAATAACGGCTGGTAATCTAAAGTTACCAAACTCCCAGACCACCAGCATATAAATAAGAATAATTGCAACACCAAATGCCAGTCCCATATCACGGAAAGTCTCATAGGTAACCGTCCATTCACCAGTCCATTCAAAACCAGAAAATTTATGCATATCAGATGCGGCTGGAGGTCCCATCAAAGTACCTGACAGTTGTTCGTTACGAGGTCCGAAATTCTCTTCAAGAGCAAGCATATCACCCACTTCAAAAATACCATAAATAGGAGCTGCAAACTCACCAATGACTTCACCGATCACATACTCAACAGCTCTTAAGTCTTTATGATAAATAACCGCTTCTTTAGAACCCTTAATAAAGACTCCCAGTTCTGCCAGAGGCACACTAGTGCCTTGCATAGTAGGAACAGGCAATTGACTCAAATTATTAAAGTTAGCACGAATATCCAGAGGTACCTGTAAAACAATCATGGTCGCTTCAAGTATTGAACCATCTTTAATATCACCCAGAACAAAGCCGCCCATGGCCATTTCTAATGATGTATTAATAGCATCGACACTGACACCCGCACGAATGGCTTTTTCACGATTGACTCTGAAATTCCATATTTCATAAGGCTTCTGAATATAATTATCAACATCAGTAATAGTATCTGCCTGTTTAAATAATTCCGTTAACTGCATAGCGACTTCATGTCGTTCATGAGCAGTTGGACCATAGACTTCAGCAACCATTGTCTGCAACACAGGAGGACCTGGCGGCATTTCGACAATCTGAAACTTTGGCTTAGAGAGTTCTGTATACGTGCCCGCTTTAACTTTTTTAGCGACTAATTCCGTTAACATTTCCCTTACTTCCAGGGCAATCTCATGGCTGCTTCGATCACGCTCTTTCTTATGTAGTAACTGGACATTCAAATCCGCCTGCCAGGGCTGTTGACGTAAATAGTAATGGCGCACCAGACCATTAAAATCATAGGGTGATGCCGTACCGACATAAGACTGAATGGCAGTCACTTCTGAGATTTTTCTCACTTCTTCAGCGAACTGACGGGTCAGATTGGCTGTTATTGGTAACGAAGTCCCCTCAGGGAAGTTAATAACAACATTAAAAACAGCCTTATTATCCAGAGGCATCATTTTCACTTTCACCGATTTAAAATAGAACAGGCTGCAGCAGATAAAGAAAATAACAAACAGGGAGATAAGAAAACTATTGCCCGCAAACTTACTATCAATAAGAGGATTTAGAATACCCCGATAAAAACCATCCAGACGCTTGACTGTTTTATGCTCTGACTCTTCCATTTCATGCAAAGAATCCATAGCCGGCTTGAAGCGGATAGCCAGATAGGGTGTGAAAGCAAATGCAGCAAATAAGGAATACAACATAGCGACAGAGCCCAGAGCTGGAATCGGCTCCATATAGGGACCCATCATACCGCGCACCATACCCATGGGTAATAAGGCTGCAATTACTGTAAAAGTAGCCAGAATAGTTGGATTACCCACTTCTCTGACCGCATCAATTGAAGTGCTGTCAGAAATCTCACCATCCATTGCCCAGCGGCGATACATGTTTTCAACCACAACAATGGCATCATCAACTAAAATACCAATGGAAAAAATTAATGCAAACAGACTTACCCTGTCAATGGTATAACCCATAATCAGCGCAAAGAAAGTAGTCACAAGAATTACATTAGGAATAACAATAAAACAAACTAATGCAGCGCGCCAGTTCAAAAACCAGAAAATAAGAATCGACACCGCGACTGTCACCAGCACCAGCTTGAACATCAGTCCATTCACTTTATCCTGTGCAGATTTACCATAATTACGAGTGACACTGATTTCAACATTACTGGGGATTAATCGCCCTTTCATTGAGTCAACACGATTTAGAACATCTTCAACTACGCTGACTCCATTGGTACCACTTTTTTTAGCGATCGCCAATGTCACAGCCGGCGTACCATTAGCTGCCTTTTTTTCTGTTGAAGCAGCTCCGGTATAAAAATTAACAAATTTATGTGCTTCACCCGGCCCATGAATGACATCAGCTACATCTCGCACGTAGACTGGATTACCATCATGCATGGCCACAACCAGACGTTCGACATCTTCTGAGTTTCGTAAGAAAGAACCCGTATAAAGGTTAAAGCTGCTGTCACCCGACTCAATTGAACCCACTGTTTTTTCACTATTGGCTGTCATAATAGTGCCGGCAATCTGCTCCAGAGTAATGCCGTAACCAGCCAGACGCTCTGGCTTAACTTCAATTCTTAATTGTTCCTGACGGCCGCTGATAACAAAACTTTGGCTGGTTTCAGGAATTTCTTTTAACTCCTGCATAACATCCAATGCAATAAGTCGCAGAGCTGCATCATCAAGGCTGTCAGACCATAGAGTCAAAGCCACCATTGGTACATCATCAACCCCTTTGGGTTTAACCAGAGGCTGGGATACACCCGGGGGGATCATATCCATATTCGATTGTAGTTTGTCATACAATTTAACCAGTGAGGGTCCCATTTCTTCACCGACCTCAAATTGTACAGTCACTATAGCCTGATCTCGCTGAGAAGCTGAATAAACATGATCAACCCCGGGAATTTCACTCATTATTCGTTCCAGAGGATCAGCAACGAGAGAAGCCACCTGTTCGGTTGAAGCACCAGGATAGCTGACAAAAATATCAGCCATTGGCACAGATATTTGCGGATCTTCCTGTCTTGGAGTCATCATAAAACCCGCAAAACCAATAGCAAATGTAGCAATGATAAGTAACAGGGTTAATGGTGAATGCATAAAGGTTTGAGTTAAATTACCAGCCAACCCCAAACCATGTTTATCTTTTGAATTATCCATAGGATTAATATTACTCGTACTTGTTTATTATTTTCTACTCAGTTGTATTCATTTGAGCACAAACTGAGCAGCCTATTTATACTGTAAAGTGAATTACTTTATCTCTGCACCGGGCTTCCAGTTTTGAGGTGGGTGATCAACAATTCGATCACCAGGTTTCAGACCGGAAAGTACTGTATAGGATTTACCCCCATCCACTTTTTTACCCAGACGAATAACATGCAGTTCAGCCATATTCTCATCATTCATAACCAGAACACTGGGTAAGCTTCCCATATGCTTAAGAATACTGGTTCTGGGGATAATAATGGAAGTAGTTGGTTTGGAGCTTTTCACAGGAATGGCAACTTCAGCATACATACCAGGTACACCATGAGTACCAATTGGTAAATCAAACTTTACAGTCACTGTATGTTTGCTTTTGTCAGCAAGAGGATAAATTTGCGCCACTTTAGCTGGAATCATCATGCCGCTCACATCCAGATAGGCTCTTACTGTATCGCCCACTTTCAGATAAGGAACTAACCTGACTGGTACTTCTGTACGAATTCGAATGTAATCGGTGTTGGCAAAAGAAAGCAACGGCATGCCCGGCTGGACAGTATCCCCAACTTCAATAAACTTTTTAATAATCATGCCTTTAAAAGGTGCAA
>WTAX01000141.1 GCA_013139395.1 Gammaproteobacteria bacterium
CATTTATTCAGGAATCTTATTCTCTATTCTGTTCCGATTCAAGCAACTTCCCCGTGTCAACAGCAGTGGCTGCATCATCAGCTGTACCGATTGTCTTTTTACCCGTCGTACTTGAGAAGTATCCTGATTGTGGCTCAACTGAACCCGAATGGCTCAATACTGTAAAAAAAGAAGCTGAGCATGCTCCAATTCTGAATGAGACGGTGACCGGTATTGAATTCCTTCAGAATCAGGATGCAGGACGCTATATGCATATGGTGGATGGCGGTATTACCGATAACCTTGGTTTGCATGCCATGATCGATATGATTGCTTTAGCCGGAGGTGCAAAAAAGTCACTGGGTAAATTAGGAAAAAAAATTCCTAAAAAAGTCGTCATTATCTCGGTTAATTCTTCAACAACACCCAGACCTGAAATGTCGTTTAGTCGTGAGGAACCCTCCATCGGTGAAACCATTTCGGCTATGAGTGATGTTCAACTGCATCGATACAATAGCACGACCCTGGAATTAATGAAGCGTAGTGTCGAGCGTTGGTCAAAAGAGCTTTCAACGCCTGAAAGACAAATTCAGTCTTACTTTATTAATATAGGCTTACAAAGTATAAGAGAGCCCAAACTGCAGACCTTCTTTAACAAAATTCCAACCAGTTTTGCTCTAACCCAGGAAACTGTCGATAAGCTTGTTACCGGTGGGCATGATTTATTGCATAAGGATCCTGAATATCAGCGTCTGGTCTCTGATATGGGTGGAACAATTGGGACTGAAAAGTAACGGTTAAACACCGCGCGACACTTTTTTACATAATTTGAAATGAGTCAACTGATATGCATTTATTAGCTCATATGAATTGAGGATATTATCATGTATGAAAATTTAGCAATTCTAGCTGTATTTATATTTCTCTATAGTATTTTTTGTGGTGGGCTTGAACGTACACCGATAAATGGCGCAGTTGTTTTTACAGCGTTTGGGGTGATTATGGGTCCTCTTGGTCTGGGATGGCTGCAACTGGATCTAGGTGCGGAGATGTTACGCATACTGGCCGAATTAACGCTTGCCTTACTTCTGTTTTCTGATGCGGCGAATGCCAATCTCGATGTCTTAAAACAAAATATTCGTTTACCAAAGAGACTTTTATTAGTTGGCTTGCCCATTACGCTCGGCATTGGATTTGGCCTTGGTCTGCTTTTGTTTGACACCTTGACGGTCTTTGAAATTGCCATTCTGGCCACCATGCTGGCACCTACTGATGCTGCTCTGGGTAAGGCTGTGGTGACGAATAAAGCCGTACCGGAAAATATTCGTGAAAGCCTGAATTTTGAAAGCGGCTTAAATGATGGTATCTGTGTGCCCATTTTATTTGTATTTCTGGCACTGGCAACCAGTACCGGAGGAGAAGAAGGTACACATATCTTAGCGCTTAAACTGGTGGCAGAGGAACTTGGCATAGGGGCGCTTGTGGGTATTATCCTGACTATTTCTGCAGTCTGGCTAATGAAGCAATGTAATGAGCGGGGCTGGATAACCGAAACCTGGAAACAATTACCCATTGTTGTGTTAGCCGTGTCCTGCTTTGCTGTTGCACAAGCTATTGGCGGCAGTGGCTTTATTGCTGCCTTTGTGGGTGGCTTATTATTCGGTGCATTGGCAAAAGAGCGCAAACACAAATTCTTATTAGCGGCAGAAGGCACGGGTGATACTTTGGCCCTGCTAACCTGGGTTATTTTTGGTGCGATTGTTGTTGGCCATTCGATTGATTCGGTGAGTTGGGAAATCGCGCTTTATGCGGTACTCAGTTTAACGGTAATACGCATGTTGCCGGTATTTTTTGCACTGGGTGGTCTGAACCTCAGAACCGATGAAAAACTTTTTATGGGCTGGTTTGGGCCGCGTGGTCTGGCCAGTATTGTGTTTGCGGTGATTGTGCTGAATGAAAACCTGCCTGGAGGTGACATTATCTCTATGACTGTCGTTAGTACTGTGGTACTGAGTATTATATTTCATGGTATCAGTGCGAATTTTCTGGTGGATAAACTTTCAAAGAGGATACAGATTCGCCTGAAATAATTGAAGCTTTGGAAGCATTACCGAGAATTAAAGGTGACTGAATTTAACGGTTTATTGATATAAGGTTTGAAAAAAAATGGCAAACAAGCTCGGGGGAAATCAAGGGCGAGCTACAACCATCTTCGTGCTATCTGGTGTACTTTTTCTTTATGTGCCAACCGAGATGTTAAGTAGTGCTTAAGCCAATATTTCTTGGTCGCGGCGTCGATGCCCCAATGCCTGTCGTTTTATTGGGGGCTTTAATTACCTGAAAAGCGAATTGAGATATTGGATTTATTACATGCTACATCCAGGATTTGGGATGCCTCAAAGCTGTTTCATACAAAACATGAAGACAAATTAAACTTTATTGAAGACCGCGTATTACGAATTTTACAAGGACAAGTCAAAGGCGTTATACAGGGCTTAAAACAAATGGCCAGCAAAAGAAAATTAAGTAAAAAGAAAACAGAAAAGCTGAGAAAAATCTGCAATTATCTGAAGAAAAATCAGGACAGAATGCATTATGATCACTATCTTGAAAAAGGGTATCCAATTGCCTCTGGTGTTATTGAAGATGCATGCAGACACTTTGTTAAAGATCGTATGGAAAGAGCTGGAATGCGTTGGACAATTAAAGGTGCTCAGGCCATGTTAGATATTCGGTCAGTTTATCTGAATGAACATTGGGATGAATTTACACGCTTCAGGATTAAAAAAATTAATTCAGAATTATACCCTGATCATAAAATAGTTGAGAAGTTTGAGTGGAAAATTGTGGCTTAAATGGGCGCGGGCGCTCGATCACGCCCAATGACATTACGTTTCATATTTTTGGTTAATTAAATGGATAAAGTAATAATTATATTATCTTTTTCGGCCAGACAAGGAAAATGTGTGCCTTGTATCGGAGTGTATTTTTATGCTAATCTATCTTTTAGCTTACTTAGTATTCCAAATCCTTTTTGTTTTTTTTCTGCAAATAATACTAACAAATCCTGCTTAGATTTTAATTTTTTAGTACATCGGCCAAGAAATTTATTTTACCTGGTAATATTGCAAGTTCTTCTATAAACATGTTCATTCTTCAAAAATTTATTAGCTAAGGATTTTTTATGTCCAAAACCATTGTAAAAAATTCAGAAGGAATGCAAACACCTTTTTTGAGAGGAATTCTGACCAGTTCATTGATGGATGCTGGTATCGAATTTGATCTGGCTTATTACCTGGCCAGTAAAATAAGACAGCAGATTAATGATAAGCAGCAGATCACTACATCAGAATTACGTGAAATTGTCACTTCTAAACTGAAAGATGTGGTTACAGAGGATATTATTGAACGCTTTATCTCTGCTGCATCTAATACGTCCACCATTATGGTTACCAATGATGAAAAAGATTCGGTACCCTTTTCTCGGTCTCAGCATCGACTGTGTATGGAATCTAGCGGTCTTTCCAGTGATGAGTCCAATTCCATTACCTTGACGATTTATAATAATTTATTAGCTCGGGGTTCCTCCGAAATTTCCTCTAATGAGTTAGGACGTATGACCTATCAACTATTATTATCTGAACTGGATGAAAATGTAGCAAAACGTTATTTGATCTGGTCAGATTTTTTACATAGCGGGCGGCCGCTTATTATCCTGATTGGCGGTACAGCCGGAGTGGGTAAAAGTACTATTGCCACAGAAGTAGGACACCGTTTTGGTATTGTACGTACCCAGTCTACCGATATGTTGCGTGAAGTGATGCGAATAATGACTCCGCAACGCTTGTCTCCAGTGTTGCATACTTCATCATATAACGCATGGAAAGCTCAGCCGGGTATTGGAGCAGATGAGCCAATGACCGAACAATTGGTGGTGGATGGTTATCTTCGTCAGGCTGAATTAATATCTGTTGCTTGTGAAGCAATACTTAACCGGGCTATAAAAGAACAAGTCTCACTAATTTTAGAGGGCGTACATTTTCATCCCGCCTTGCTTGAAATTTTACCTAATATGGATAGTGCTATTATTGCACCCGTCATGTTATCGGTGTTAAAAGCCGGAAAATTAAAAGAGCGTCTCAAAGGGCGTGGTCAGGAAGTGCAGGAACGACGAGCAAAACGCTATCTGGAACATTTTTCTGAAATTTGGGAATTGCAATCATTTCTTATGGCAGAAGCTGATCGCTATAACGTCCCTATTGTATCTAATATTAACAAAGAAAGGGCTATTCAGGATGTGATGAAAAACATCAATGACATCCTGTTCCCGTATTTTTCTTATGATATAGACGAAGTTTTTCCTGCATGAAACATAAAGCTTTAATCATTATTATGGATGGTCTTGGCGATCGTCCGATAGCAGAATTAAACGGACTGACGCCATTAGAAAATGCTCAAACACCTTTTTTTGATAAACTGGTTAGTCAAGGTATGTGTGCAATGGTTGATCCGCTAACACCCGGTATGCCTGTTAGTACGCATACAGGAATGGCTTTATTAATGGGGCTGACGCCTAAAGATACCGCCCGCCTGGCAAGGGGGCCGGTAGAAGCTGCAGGAATCAATTTGTTAACCCGGGAAGGTGATGTTTTATTACGCTGTAATTTTGCTCATATTGAAGCAGCACAGGGGCATTTAAAAGTACTGGATAGAAGAGCTGGCAGAATAAATCATCAGACTGAGGCATTGGCACAGGCTTTAAATGATATTGAACTGCCGTATGGAATAAAAGCTAGTTTACATCCGGCAACCCAGCATAGAGCCGTACTGCATCTACAGGGGAAAAATTTATCAGCAAAGATAAGTGATACTGATTGTAGTCAGGGTGTACCAGCCAATGTTCAGCAATGTCAGCCGTTAATCACTGGGAAAGCAGCCAGACAAACCGCTGAAGCGGTTAATTCTTTCAGCCACCAGGCGCATCAGATTTTAGCTGCACACCCGATAAATAAACAACGGCTGAAACAGGGACAAATTCCGGCTACAGGTATTATCTGCCGCAGTGCCGGTCAAATAAATTCGATTCATAATTTACTTAATTATTATAAAATAAAAACGGCCGTTATTTCCGGAGAGACAACTGTTCAAGGCTTGAGCAAACTGTTTGATTTTACAATGATCACACGACCCGAGTTTACTGCACTGATTGATACTGACTTAAAAACAAAAGTTGAATTGGCTCTGGACGCAATGAAACATCATGATTTGGTTTATTTGCATATAAAGGGCACTGATATCTGTGCCCACGATCATCAGGCGAAACTAAAAAGCCAGTTTATTGAAAAAATTGATGCCGCACTGGCAAACATTGATATCAATAATATGATTATTGCCGTCACAGGTGATCACTCCACTGATAGTAATACTGGATTTCATTGTGGTGATCCAGTACCTTCCATCCTTTATTCTCCCTATGGTCGTCATGATAAAAGCATGACCTATTCAGAGCAGGAATGTTTATATGGTGGTTTGGGCCGACTCTCTGCTAACTCATTTTTATTATCAGTGTTAGATCAAATGGGTCATCTTCATAATTTTAAAAAACAAGATACTCCCTATATTGAGCCGATTCATGTGTCGTCAAAAATATCATCTGGGTGTCATAAAAACGCTTAATAATTTTAATTTTGTCACAATACTGTCATCAAAAACGCTTGATAATTTCAGTGTTGTCACAATGCCGCCATAAAAACTCTTAATAATTTCCATATTGTCACAATACTGTCATATTCCTCCCGTATACTGATTGCCAAGATTTTGGTGATAATATATTAAGGAATTCACATGAATAAAAAACAATTAACAATCTACAGCCTTTTTGCTTTAAGTATTAGTATGATCTCTGCCCAAGTACAGGCTCGTACTGTGATACAAAACAAAGGTTCAGATACTCTGGTCAATGTTGCTCAGGCATGGGCAGAAGAATATCGAAATATTGATAAAAATGTCGCAGTTGCTGTTTCAGGCGGAGGTTCAGGAACTGGAATTGCAGCTTTAATTAATGGTACGGTTGATATCGCTAATGCCAGTCGGGCAATGAAGCAAAAGGAAATTGATCGAGCTAAGAAAAAAGGTCAAAACCCCATTCAACATATTGTGGGCTATGATGCTTTAGCTGTTTTTTTACATCACAATAGTCCTATAAATGAACTCTCCTTTGAACAATTAAAAGAAATCTTTGGACGTGGCGGTAAGGCAACTAAATGGTCTGATTTAGATGTGACTGTCCCTGGTTGTAAGCAGGATAAGATTGTTGTTGTCAGTCGTCAGAATAATTCAGGTACTTATGCCTATTTCAAAAAAGCAGCATTAGGCAAGAAAGGAAAATTTCGTCAGGGTACTTTAGATATGCATGGTTCAAAAGATGTAGTGGACCTGGTTGAAAAAACCCCCTGTGCAATCGGTTATAGTGGTTTAGCCTATGCCAATGAGCATGTGAAAATGGCCTGTATCTCTAAAAAAACAGGTGATGCCTGTGTTAATCCCAGTGTAGCAACTGCCAGTGACCGTAGTTACCCTATTGCCCGCCCACTCTTTATGTATACCAATGGTGAACCTGCCGGTGAAACCAAAAAATACCTTGACTGGATATTAAGTGATAAAGGTCAATGCATACTTCTCAAGAAAGGTTATGCGCCAGTAAAAGATGTGAAATGTGACTAAAAGTCTCAATCAGGGAAGATGAGTGAGGAGTGCCGGGCGAATTACCCTGCACTCCTTTTTCAGTTGATTCTTTATACCCTTTTACATACCCGTTACCCATAACTATCGCTTTAAATTATCGCTTTAAATTATCATTGGAATTATTTATGTCACACCTAGAACAACGTCTTGAAAATGATTTGCAAAATATACGTGTTCGCATTATAGAACAAGCCCGAAAAGTACAAACTGGCGTTCATGATGCCGTTCATGCTTTGCAGACCGGTAATAATAAGTTAGCTTATGCAACGATTCTAAATGACCATCCGATTAATCGGACCATGCGTGAGATCGATCGATTATGCCATAAATTTATTGCCACACATTTACCCAGCGGCTCACATTTACGGTTACTGTCTTCAATTATAAGAATTAACATTGAACTGGAACGTATGGGTGATTATGCCGTTGTTATAGCACGTGAAGCTATTCAATTAAGCGCTCCTCCAGAAGGTCTTATCGGTAGAGAAATCGATCGTCTGGCCACCGAATCTCTGTTGATGTTAAAACAGTCAATTAAATCATTTGAAGAATTAAATGCCGAATTAGCAAGAAGTACCATGGTTATGGCCGGGAGTATGGAATATAACCTCGATGTCGTGTATGAGGAAATTAGTCGGGACAGCCAGAAACAAAATGCTAAAGATACGCTGGCGCTGTTTGTTGTTTTTACCCAGCTTAAACGAGTGGCGGATCAGGCAAAAAATCTGTGTGAGGATACTATTTTTGCGGTAACCGGTGAGCAAAAGGCCCCCAAGGTTTATAACATATTATTTATCGATGAAGATAATAGCAGCCTGAGTCAACTGGCAGTTGCTATAGCCCAAAAAAATTATCCTGGTATCTGTGATTTTGCTAGTGCCGGACGAACTGCTGCCGCATCTATTAATTCGGAATTAGTCGATTTTCTCGATTCCAGAGGGGTTGATACAGCTGATTTGAGTACCAGCAGCCTGGAGCAGCTAAGCCATCAGGATATTTCAGAAAAACACGTTATTGTGAGTTTACAGGGCGATGTCAGTGGTTATCTGGATTCAATTCCCTTTCATACCAGTGCTGTAGAGTGGGATATCAGTGCGGAGTCAGATGAACATAATATGGAAATCCTCTACCGAACTTTGGCTTTGTACATTAAAGATTTAATGGTGCAATTACTGGGTGATGAGGTTTAATAAATGACAACACAAAGCAGTGAAGCAATGAATGAGCAGTTTGATCGGCGTACTTTAGATTGGTATATCGATAAACTGGTTGAAGTCATCGTCTTTATCAGTGGTATCTCGGCAATTATTTTTGTAATAGGTATTTTTGTTTTTGTGACTATGGAGGGTATGGGATTTTTATTCGACAGCTTTAGTTTCAGTGAGTTTTTCGGCTCAGAATATTGGGAGCCCAGTGATGAAGATGCACCGGAATATGGCATTTTAGCCTTGATAGCCGGTACTGCGAGTGTCACCGGACTGGCTATGTTAATAGCCATTCCATTTTCTTTAGGCACGGCAATCTATATTGCTGAATTTTCAACGGGGAAAACCAGAGAATATTTAAAAGTTCTGGTTGAGCTTCTGGCGGCTATACCTTCTGTTGTCTGGGGCTTTATCGGCCTGACCATTATGAATCCGCTCATTATTGAGCTTTTTGATGTACCGGTGGGACTCACCGTACTCAATGCCGGTATTATTCTGGGTTTGATGGCTGCACCGATTATGACCTCTATTGCAGAAGATGCACTCAAAGCAGTACCTGATCGCTATCGTGAAGCAGCAGAAGCATTAGGTGCCACACGCTGGCAGGTTATTTATAAAACAGTATTACCGGCTGCAAAAAATGGCTTATTAGGCGCAATACTGCTGGGTGTCGGTCGCGGTTTTGGTGAAACCATGGCGGTTTTGATGGCCACGGGTCATGCGGTTAATATTCCAGGCAGTGTGTTTGATTCTGTCAGAGCATTAACAGCCACTATTGCTGCTGAGCTGGGTGAAACAGCAGTGGGTTCAGAGCATTATCAGGTGCTGTTTACCATTGGAATTTTCTTATTCCTGATCACCTTTGTTATTAATCTCACGGCCGATTTGATTGTTCGTGGTATAAAAAATCAATAACTCTTTTAGTAATTTTTACTCCTTGCTATTTATTAAGGAAAAACTATGTCTGTAGAAGCAATGCCCGTTGAAAATCTGTTTACAGAATCTCAACTTAATGTAAAAAATAAAAAAATACAAAGTCTTTATCGCGTTCTTTTTTTACTGATGACTTTATTATTAATCCTTCCGGTATTAATCATTTTAGGTACGCTGATTGTTAAAGGCGGTTCAATGATCTCCATTGACTTTCTTTTTACTGATCCGGTCAATGGCATGACTGAGGGCGGTGTTTTTCCTGCTTTATTGGGTACCGTATTTCTGGTGAGTCTAGCGTTACTTATTTCTGTACCGCTGGGAATAGCTGCTGCCATTTATTTAAGTGAATATGCCTCAGAGAACTGGTTTACCCGTGCTATCAATCTGGCTATTATTAATCTTGCCGGTGTACCTTCTATTGTTCATGCACTCTTTGGTGTCGGTGCTTTTGTTATGTTTTTCGGCTTTGGAACCAGTATTCTGGCGGCCAGTTTAACGCTTGCTATTATGACTTTACCGGTGGTTATTGTCTCTACCCGGGAATCATTACAGGCGGTTCCTCATGCCTTTCGTGAAGCCTGCTGGAATATGGGAGCGACTCGCTGGCAAACTATCAGGCGGGTCGTTTTGCCTAATGCCGTGAGTGGTATTTTAACCGGTGTTATTCTGGAAGTTTCCAGAACCACGGGTGAAACCGCCCCTATTATGTTCACCGGTGCTGTATTCTTTCTGCCTTTCTTACCACAGGGTGTTTTTGATCAAACTATGGCTTTGTCCCTGCATCTGTTTGTTGTAACAACACAGGTTCCGAATGTCCCTGAGCAATTACCTTATGCGGTAGCTCTTGTTTTGATTGGTATGGTTTTATTAATGAATAGTATTTCAATTGCCTTCAGAATGTATTTGCGGAGTAAGAAAAAATGGTAGAAACAATGTTAGAAAGCAAGTCAGAAGGCAAATCAGAAACAGCGTCGACTGCAGAGCAAAAAAAAGTCAAGCTGGATATCAGTCATCTGACTGTTTCTTATGGTAATGACGCAGCCATTAGTGATGTGAATTTTAAAATTTTTGAAAACGAAATTTTCGGTATTATTGGCCCTGCTAATGCAGGTAAAACCAGTTTTTTAAAAGCACTCAATCTGATGAATACCTTTGATGCCAATATGAAGGTGGAAGGCAAGATTCTGTTTAATGACAGAGACATTCATCAATTAAAAAATGTCTATGCCTTACGCAGCCGCATTGGCGTGGTATTTCCTCTGCCGGTGGGTCTACCCATGACGATTTATGAAAATGTTGCCCTGTCACCTCGACTCAGAGGCATTAAGGATAAAGCGACACTGGATGAAATAGTGCAGCGGTGTCTGCAGCGTTCGGCACTGTGGGATGAAGTAAAAGACCGACTGGATTCTTTGGGCAGCTTACTTTCAGGCGGGCAGCAGCAGCGTCTGACTATTGCCAGAGCATTATCACAGGAGCCGGAGCTGCTGATTTTAGATGAATTTTCTATTGCAGTTGATCCAGTGACTACGATGCGAATTGAAGAAGTATTGAAAGAGTTAAAAAATGAAATGACTATTATTCTGGTTACTAATTTAGTACAGCAGGCTCGTCGCCTGGCTGATCGAACAGCATTTTTTCTGGAAGGAAAATGCATAGAAACAGGTGATACAGAAGCGCTGTTTAACGGTCAGGTAGAGAATAGTAAAACTACAGACTATATTGAAGGTCGTTTTGGGTAGAGTTTTATCTCTCACTAACAGTTAATACATTCTTAACTCATTTATAACATATTTATAACATAGTTTTTCTATAGGCCAGGGTCAATGAATACAGCAACTGCTGAACAAATAAACGAAAACTCCAGTCATTACGCTATTCAAGCGAAAAAGTTGAATCTTTGGTATGGATCATTTCAGGCACTTTTTGATATCGATCTGGATATTAAAAGCGGCATAATAACGTCATTAATTGGTCCTTCAGGATGTGGAAAATCTACTTTTCTACGCAGCATTAATCGGATTAACGAACGTCTGGGATATGTCCGAATTGAAGGTGGTATTAATGTTCATAATCAAAATATCTATGCAGATGATGTGGAGCTGATACAAGTTCGAAAACAAATCGGTATGGTTTTTCAACGACCCAATCCATTACCCACAACCATAAAAGAAAATGTCTTATTTGGTCACAAACTGCATATGAAAGACAAGTCATATTCATCAGCAGATCATGATGAGATTGTTGAAGATTCACTGCGTCAGGTCTTGTTGTGGGATAAAGTCAAAGATAAGTTAAATCATAAAGCCATCAGTTTATCGCTGGAGGAACAACAAAAGCTTTGTATCGCTCGATTGTTACCGGTTAAGCCCAATGTTTTATTAATGGATGAACCCTGTTCGGCACTTGATCCCAAAGGTACAGCGGCGGTAGAAGAATTGATTTGGGAACTACGCGGAGAATATACCATTTTAATGGTTACCCATAATATGGCTCAGGCCAGACGAGCCAGTGATGAATGTATTTTTATGCTCATGGGTAAAGTCGTAGAACATCAGAAAACAGGTGATCTGTTTGTAGTACCGAATTGTAAAGAAACTGCTGATTATATTGAAGGAAGATATGGTTAAGGAATAAGCCATCGAGCGAATTTAATCCAGCGGTACAGGAGTTTTAAGTTAATGTCTGCTATTTTAATTGTTCCTACATTTTACTGATTGTTTGTCCGAATTCTTTTACTTGATTCCAGTTGGTGAAGTCAATCTTTGCCTTTGGATCAGTAGGACCATTTGTCATCCACATTATGAATCTGATCATGGAACGATCCCAAAAGCTGTATTTCTGATAATCTATTTTACCTGCAAAAACAGCTAAATTTTTAGGTTTCCAGGATATTTGTGTTAGAAATTTTTTCAAATAAGGATTGGTATCAGGCTGGTTTTTTTCAGGCTTACGTGCGACCACATTGACTGAGAAAAATGCACTGGATTTCTCTTCTAAAATCTGTAACTGTTTTTTTATAAACTGATAAACTTTTTTGTGGTGTTTTCCATAACGAATGCTAGCCCCGATAACTATTTTATCGAATGATTTTAAGTCAATTTCTTTTTTATCATCAATAGAAACTGATATCACTTGATTGCCATATTCTTCAATCACTTGTCTAAGATAAGAACAGATTTCTCTGGTATGCCCATCAGTAGTTGAATAAATGATAATAATTTTGCTCATATCTTGAGTGTTTACTTCGGAGTTTTTTACGACACATAAGTTGTTGACT
>WTAX01000241.1 GCA_013139395.1 Gammaproteobacteria bacterium
GCAGCCTAAATTATTGAGAACCTCTGTTACAGAAGAAGAAGTGGCTGAAGTAGTGGCCAAATGGACCGGTATTCCGGTGGCAAAAATGCTTGAAGGCGAAAATGATAAACTTTTGCGTCTTGAAGAACAATTGCACGAACGAGTAGTTGGTCAGGCAGAAGCTGTGACCGCTGTAGCTAATGCCATTCGACGTTCACGTGCCGGTTTATCTGATCCGAGACGTCCCAATGGTTCCTTCCTGTTTCTTGGCCCTACCGGTGTGGGTAAAACAGAATTAACCAAAGCACTGGCCGGCTTTCTCTTTGATACTGAAGAATCTATGGTGCGCCTGGATATGTCGGAATTTATGGAAAAACATGCAGTGGCTCGCTTAATTGGCGCACCTCCCGGCTATGTCGGCTATGAAGAGGGCGGCTATTTGACCGAAGCGGTAAGACGTAAGCCTTACTCCGTCATTTTATTGGATGAAGTTGAAAAAGCCCATCCAGATGTGTTCAATATTTTATTACAGGTGCTTGATGATGGTCGCTTAACTGATGGACATGGGCGTACGGTTGATTTTCGCAACACCGTGATCATTATGACCTCTAATCTGGGTTCGCAGCGAATTCAGGAGCTGAGTATGCGCTCTTCGAGTAAGCAGGCAGGTTCTCAATCAGCTGCTGAAACAGAAGTTGATTACCAGTTAATGAAATCTGAAGTGATGGAGGTCGTGTCACAACACTTTCGTCCGGAATTTATTAACCGTATTGATGATGTCGTGGTCTTCCATCCTTTAGGCAGAGAAGCAATTCATCAGATTGCTGAAATCCAGATGCAGGATCTACGCACTCGGCTGCATGAGCGTGAGTTGGATATGGTGGTATCAAGTGCAGCAATGGATCAAATCAGCGAAGCAGGTTTTGATCCCATCTATGGTGCCCGACCACTAAAACGTGCTATACAACAGACATTAGAAAATCCTCTGGCTCATGAAATCCTGGCAGGACACTTTATGCCCGGCGATGTGATTGAAGTGGATGTTTTACCTGATGATCCTCAGGGACGCATGAGTTTTAAGAAAGGCAAGCAATAAACTGAAAGGTAAGTTGATAAGTTGATATGTTATTAAGCTTTATGATGTAATCTATCAACTTATCAACTTATCAACTTATCAACTTATCAACTTATCAACTTACCAACGGGTATGCCATTAATTTTCATAATAAAGCGTTTAATAACTAATATTCCACCATACAATTATGTTGTACTCATGATCTGTTAACAAACCCGCGTCACAAATTTTACATATATTATAAAAATAACTTAATCAGATTTGTTGTGTCAGGTTTTTCTTATAGAAGCTGACGATAAATTATCTTAAGATTCCTGACAATTTAATAACAGGTTATGGATAATATGAAGGGAACGGATATCCCACCAGTCAAAAAAGACACCGGACTTCAATGTTTGATCATGATTGCCCGGTTTCATCAGCTCGGTGCCGATCAGCAGCAAATTAAACATCAGTTCGGTCAGGATGATCACGCTTTTAGCGATCTTGAAATACTGCGTGCCGCCAAAGCCATTGATCTGAAAGCAAAACAAGTTATCAGTCATTACAATAAACTGGATAATGCCAGTCTTCCCGCGATTGCAAAAGCAAAAGACGGCGGCTACTTTGTTATTGCCCGTATTGATCAAAAAAATGAACACAGAAACCCTTCAGATAAGAATGATGAGCAAAAGCCATCAGACGAAAGTAAAACTAACAATACCGTACTCATCCAGCAAATCGAGCAGCACTCAGAGACGACACCGCCGCAAATTATATCACCTGAAAAGTTAGAGCAAATGTGGTCAGGCGAACTGATTTTACTCAAACGTCAGGGCAGCTTATTCAGTAGTAAAAAGTTTGATATCAGCTGGTTTATCCCCTCACTGGTTAAATACTTCAAAGAAGTACTTGTCGTTTCATTCTTCCTGCAACTGTTTGCCTTAGTCACCCCGCTTTTTTTCCAGGTTGTTATGGACAAAGTACTGGTCCATAAAGGGCTCACCACACTGGATGTACTGGCACTGGGCTTTTTCGTCATTGCCATCTTTGACATGATCCTGGGCGGCCTGAGAAACTACATCTTTGCCCACACCGCCAACCGTGTCGATGTCGAACTGGGTGCCAAACTCTTTCATCATCTGCTGTCACTCCCACTGGGCTGGTTTGAGAGCCGCCAGGTGGGGCAAAGTGTGGCACGGGTCAGAGAGCTGGACAGTATCCGCAACTTTATCACCGGCACCGCACTGACCTTATTAATCGACCTGTCCTTTACCGTTATCTTCTTTGCCGTCATGTGGTTTTACAGCAGCACACTCACTCTTATCGTCTTAGGCACCATCCCTTTTTACATTATCCTGTCCATTGTTATCACCCCCATACTCAGACAGCGTTTAGATCAAAAATTTAAATACGGCGCTGAAAACCAGTCCTTTCTGGTGGAATCCGTCACCGGCGTAGAAACACTCAAAACCATGGCTGTTGAGCCTCAGATGCAGCGTAAATGGGAAGAGCAGCTGGCGAAATACATCAATGCCTCCTTCAGCAGTCAAAACCTCAATAACGTGGCCAACCAGATAGCCGGCTTTATCAGTAAAATGACCACCTTACTCATCGTCTGGTTTGGTGCCCATCTGGTCATGAGTGGTGACCTCTCCGTGGGACAGCTCATCGCCTTTAACATGATGGCGGGTCGCGTCAGCGGCCCCATACTCAAATTAGTACAACTGTGGCAGGACTTTCAACAGGCCGGCAATGGAACGATTGGATTTATCGATGACTATCTGATGCAAATCAAAAAACAAAGCAAAG
>WTAX01000248.1 GCA_013139395.1 Gammaproteobacteria bacterium
TGGCTGTGGTTGTTATTAATGCACTTATTGGTTTTATACAGGAAGGTAAGGCAGAAGATGCTCTAAGGGCAATACGCCAGATGTTATCACCTAAAGCGATGGTACTGCGTGATGGCCAGCGACAGAGCATAGCATCTGATGAATTGATTCCCGGTGATATTGTTTTATTACAATCAGGCGATAAAGTACCGGCTGATCTGCGACTGTTTCATATTAAAAGTTTACAGATCCAGGAAGCCGTACTCACCGGTGAATCACTTGCGGTAGAAAAAAACACACTGTCTGTAGCAGAAGACACCGAATTAGGTGATCGCACCTGTATGGCCTATTCAGGTACACTGGTTACTTATGGGCAGGGTAGCGGTGTTGTGGTGGCAACAGGTGTGGCTAGTGAAATTGGTCAAATCAGCACCTTATTAGCGGGCGTAGAAACACTCACCACTCCTTTATTGCGTCAAATATCCCAATTTGCCCGTTGGCTGACGGTTATTATTATTATTTTTGCATCGGCAACTTTTTTCTTTGGCATCGGCTTCAGAGATTACCCTGCTTCTGAAATGTTTCTTGCTGCTGTCGGCCTGGCAGTTGCTGCGATCCCCGAAGGCCTCCCGGCAATTATGACCATTACATTATCTATTGGTGTACAACGTATGGCGCATCGTCATGCTATTATTCGTCGTCTGCCTGCGGTTGAAACTTTGGGTGCAGTGACTGTTATCTGTTCTGATAAAACGGGAACCTTAACTCGCAATGAAATGACGGTGCAGGCCATTACGACAGCTACTGAATTCGTTGAAGTTACGGGAGTTGGTTATAATCCACATGGAGGCTTCTTACTGGACGGTGATGAACTGGTATTAGAACAACATCCTGTTCTGAATGAGTTAATATACGCTTCATTGCTATGTAATGATGCCTCTTTGCATGAAGACACCTCACCTGAACACTCTTTGCTTAAAAAAAGGGATGAAGACAAGAAACAATGGATATTATCCGGTGACCCCACGGAAGGTGCTTTACTCACTATGGCGCTTAAAGCCGGTCTGGAACATGCATATGAACAGGAAGCCTGGCCACGTACGGATGTCATTCCTTTTGAATCTGAACATCGTTTTATGGCAACACTGCATCATGATCATGCAGGGAATAGTTTTGCCTATGTTAAGGGAGCGCCAGAACGGTTGTTAGAAATGTGCAGTTTGCAAAGAATGTTTGCTGACGATGTGCCTATAGATCTTAAGTATTGGCATACACAAACCCTTGCTATGGCGCGATTCGGTCAACGTGTTTTGGCTATTGCCTGTAAACCCATGGCACATAATCATAAAGAATTAAAATTTTCAGATTTTGAAACAGGTCTTACCTTACTGGGCATTGTCGGCATAATTGATCCACCAAGAGAGGATGCTTTCAAAGCTATTCAGCAATGCCAGTCAGCAGGTATACGGGTAAAAATGATCACCGGTGATCATGCTGTTACTGCGCTTACAATCGGTACACAAATGGGTATTGGTGATGGTGACAAAGTACTTAATGGTCATGAAATTGAAGCCATGAGTGATGAAGAGTTAAGAGTTGCTGTTGAAGAGACTGATATTTTTTCCCGCTCCAGTCCGGAACATAAATTACGACTGGTTAAAGCCATGCAGGCCAATGGTCATGTGGTGGCTATGACGGGTGATGGTGTTAATGATGCACCGGCTTTAAAACGTGCTGATGTGGGTACTGCAATGGGTGACAATGGTACAGAGGTCGCCAAAGAAGCTGCAGAAATGGTCTTAACAGATGATAATTTTTCTTCCATTGCTAATGCTGTGGAGGAAGGGCGTACCGTTTATGATAATCTCAAAAAAGCTATCTTGTTTATATTACCCACTAATGGCGGTGAGGCACTGATTATTATTGCCGCCATCCTGTTTGGCCGAATGCTGCCCATTACACCAGTACAAATTCTCTGGGTTAATATGATCACTGCAGTGACTCTGGCATTAGCCCTGGCCTTTGAACCGGCAGAAAAAAACATTATGCAGCGTCCGCCGCGTAATTCTCATGAGCCCATCCTTACCCGGCTGTTTATCTGGCGTATTGTCTATGTATCCATAATCTTGCTGGTGGGGACATTCGGCTTGTTTTTGTGGGAACGTGATCAGGGTGCCAGCATTGAATTGGCTCGCACTGTGGCGGTTAATACATTAGTAATGTTTGAAATTTTCTATTTATTTAATTCTCGATATATTACCGCTAATGTGCTTAACCCTAATGGTTTATTGGGGAATCCTTATGCTCTGATAGCCATTGCTTTGTTGATTGTATTTCAGCTCTTATTTACTTATCTGGGACCTATGCAGACTTTATTTGGTACCACTGGTATCGATATAATGACCTGGCTGCGTATTACTCTGGTGGCATCCTCAGTGTTGTTTTTGGTTGAGATAGAAAAGGCTGCTATTCGATTTTTTGGAAAATATCATATTAAAATATCGGTGACGAAATAAAAAAGCCGTTTAATATGTAACTACTCAGCGTGTATTTCTAAATAGCGCTTGTTAAGCCTATGGTCACTTATTTTTATGACTTTGAAAACTCGCTACGCTCAAACAATCAAAGTCATAAAAATAAGCAACCACAGACTTTTTGTAAATAA
>WTAX01000296.1 GCA_013139395.1 Gammaproteobacteria bacterium
ACACTGGGATCGGCATATTTACCTATGAGGCCAATAGTTTTAAATATTCTTTTTTGTTCGACGTCAGTCATATTTCGCTCACTGCAGAAGGTCTGTTCAGAGTTATGAAATTAGCACAAAAAGAGTGGAAACAAAACAGGCATTTCTATTTACATGAGTTTTATATGAACATTCATTTGAATTTTGACTTGAAACTACAAAACTCAGCCTTATGTAGGTCATTAGGGCCTTGGAAAATTTATTATTTCCAAGGCCCTAAAGTTAATCAGAAAGCCAGCAAAAAACTAACCACAGCGACTAAAAATGTGACTAAAAACCAACTCTTCGATGATCGTACCAGTCAACTGATGAAAGTGCTGGTTGAATCCTACATAAGCGATGGCTTACCTGTAGGCTCTAAAGCGCTGGTTGAATCATCGGGTTTAAAAGTCAGTCCGGCAACAGTACGTAATGTGATGTCTGATTTAGAGAAAATGGGACTTATCCATGCACCACACACCTCTGCCGGGCGAATCCCTACGGTACAGGGTTATCGATTATTTGTTGATTCATTACTCTCGGTTAAACAACCGGATCAGTCATTGCTCAAGCAAGTCGCTTCACATATTAAAGACAGTGACGAGCAAAGCAAGATATTAGAAAATGCGACGGATACCTTATCAAGCATGACGCAGATGGCCGGATTGGTTGTGCTGCCGAAAAAAGAACTGGTTGCCTTGATTCAGGTGGAATTTATTGCACTGTCGAATAAACGTATTCTGGCTATTCTGGTGCAAAGTGATAATGAAGTTCAGAATCGGATATTGCAGGTTGAGCGCGATTTTTCACCTGCCCAACTGCAGCAAATGAGTAATTATCTCAATACTTTTTTAGCAGGTAAATCCATCAAGGTCGTTTGTCAGACACTATTACAGGAAATGGATAATACCCGTCAGAAAATGGATGACATGATGCGTTCTGCTATACAGATGGCAAGCCATGCTTTTGCCGAGCATCATGAAGATCAGGATGATTTTATGATCAGTGGTGAAACCAATCTGATGCAATATAATGATATCTCTAATATGGACAGGATGCGGCAGTTATTTGAAGCCTTTCATGAGAAGCAGCATATTCTGAGTTTGCTCAATCAGGTCAGTGATGCTGATGGTGTCAAACTCTTTATCGGACAGGAATCAGGCTATGGGCCATTAGATGACTGCTCAGTTGTTGCAGCACCTTATAAAATTGAAGGACAAAGCATGGGTGTACTGTGTGTGATAGGCCCGACACGTATGGCATATGATAAAGTTATCCCCATTGTTGATTTAACAGCAAAATTACTCTCTTCAGCCTTGAATCATGAAAATT
This sequence comes from Gammaproteobacteria bacterium, assembly GCA_013139395.1. GTDB lineage: Bacteria > Pseudomonadota > Gammaproteobacteria > GRL18 > GRL18 > GRL18. Next base: position 1,351 of record WTAX01000296.1, read on the forward strand.
AAGCCCTATTTAATGTGTGTTAATTACTTTTATCAAATTTAAACGGTCATAAATTAAGTAAACAGCCATGAGCTGAGCTACCAGCTATGAGCCAGGCCATAAGAGAAATAATCAGGATTTTATAATGTCAGATGAACAAAAAGCAGATGAGCAGGTGCCAGAAGAAGAAATAAAGGCTCAGGCCTCAGAAGATTCAGAAGATACTAATAATGAAGATGTTAATGCTAATGAAGAAGTTGTTGATGAACTGGCTGCTTTAGAAGCAGAAGAGTTAATTGCCCGTATTAAACAGGCTCAGACTAAAGCGGATGAAAACTGGGATGTTGCCCTGCGTACAAAAGCTGAGATGGAAAATGTCCGTCGTCGTACTGAAAAAGAAGTGGCCAATGCCAGAAAGTTCGGTATTGAAAAAATGATCAATGAGATCTTACCCGTCAAAGATTCTATGGAGCTGGGTTTAAAAGCCGCAGTTGACATGGATATTGACGATGAATCAGTGCATAAAATTCGTGAAGGCATGGAACTGACCTTGAAAATGATGAATGATGCCTTAACTAAAATAGGTATTACAGAAATTGCACCGCAAGATGGTGATGCGTTTAGTGCTGAATTTCATCAGGCTATGTCCATGCAGGAAATTCCAGGTAAAGAATCTAATACGATTGTTGCTGTTATGCAGAAAGGTTATTTGCTCAATGAGCGCCTGATCCGTCCTGCCATGGTGATGGTTGCCAAGTAATAAATAAATTTAACCAGGGGGCATGTTACTGGCAAATAACCCCTTGAAAAGTGTGAATATAACCCCACTTTAGAAACATACATTAAAGAACTTATATTAAAGGGCTTATTTTAAAAATAAGCAGAAAGAATTATTTTAGGAGAAAACAATGGGTAAGATTATCGGTATTGATTTGGGCACAACCAATTCATGTGTCGCCATTATGGATGGCGATAAGCCAAAAGTCATAGAAAATGCAGAAGGCGATCGTACAACACCTTCTATTGTTGCTTACACTGGTGATGAAGTATTAGTTGGACAACCTGCAAAACGTCAGGCAGTGACTAATCCTGAAAACACAATTTATGCAGTTAAGCGTTTAATTGGTCGAACTTTCAATGAAGATGCAGTACAAAAAGATATCGATTTAGTGCCTTACAAAATTGTTAAAGCAGACAATGGTGACGCCTGGGTTGAAGCGCATGGTACTAAAATGGCGCCACCTGAAGTATCAGCAAAAATTCTGGCTAAAATGAAGAAAACTGCTGAAGATTATCTGGGTGAAGAAGTGACTGAAGCGGTTATTACCGTACCAGCTTACTTCAATGACTCTCAGCGTCAGGCAACAAAAGATGCAGGTAAAATTGCTGGTCTGACTGTAAAACGTATTATCAACGAACCGACAGCTGCGGCACTGGCTTATGGTATGGATAAATCAAAGGGTGACTCCACTATTGCTGTATTTGACTTAGGTGGTGGTACTTTTGATGTGTCAATTATCGAAATCGCAGAAATTGATGGCGAATACCAGTTTGAAGTGTTATCAACTAATGGTGATACATTCTTAGGTGGTGAAGACTTTGACAAGCGTCTGATTGATTATCTGGCTGATGTATTCAAGAAAGATCAGGGTATGGACTTACGTGGTGATCCGCTGGCGATGCAGCGTCTTAAAGAAGGTGCAGAAAAAGCCAAAATTGAATTATCGACAACTTTGCAGACTGATGTCAACCTGCCTTATATTACAGCAGATGCCTCAGGTCCTAAGCACTTAAACGTTAAAATTACCCGTGCTAAGTTAGAAGCATTAGTAGAAGATTTAATTAAGCGCACCATTGACCCATGTCGTACAGCAATTAATGACGCAGGCATATCAGTGAGTGATATTGATGATGTTATTCTGGTCGGCGGTCAGATTCGCATGCCTAAGGTTCAGGAAGAAGTACAGGCTTTTTTCGGTAAAGAACCTCGTAAAGATGTTAACCCTGATGAAGCCGTTGCCGTTGGTGCTGCTATTCAAGGTGGTGTTTTAGGTGGTGATGTCAAAGACGTTCTATTATTAGACGTGACACCATTATCTCTGGGTATTGAAACAGCTGGTGGTGTTATGACCAAGCTGGTTGAAAAGAATACTACGATTCCAACTAAGGCTTCGCAAACATTTACCACGGCAGATGATAATCAGACTGCAGTAACTGTTCATGTACTACAGGGTGAACGTGAAATCGCTTCTGGTAATAAATCTTTAGGTCGTTTTGACTTATCTGATATTCCGCCAGCACAACGTGGCACACCTCAGATTGAAGTGTCATTTGACCTTGATGCTAACGGTATTTTACATGTATCAGCAAAAGACAAGGCAACAGGCAAAGAACAGTCTATTATCATTAAGGCGTCAAGTGGTTTGTCTGATGATGAAGTAGAACGTATGGTTAAGGATGCCGAGTCTCATGCAGAAGATGATAAGAAATTCCATGAGCTGGTGACTGTTCGCAATACTGCTGAAAACATGATTCATGCCACCAAAAAATCCATGGAAGATATGGGTGATAAGCTTGAAGACGGTGAAAAGACATCCATTGAAGCCGCGATTAAAGATCTGGAAGAATCACTCAAGGGTGAAGACAAGGATGACATTGAAGCAAAAACTAAAGTATTAACAGATGCTTCTGCCAAGATGGCTGAACGTATGTATGCTAATCAAGGTGGTGATGCTGCTGGCGCAGCAGGTGGTGCCGAAGGTGCCGCTGAAAATACTGCTGATGATGATGTCGTTGATGCGGAATTTGAAGAAGTGGATGACTCTAAGAAGTAGGTTGAAGACTACTAAGAAGCAGGTTGAAGACTCTAAGAAGTCATTAATACCTGACTATTTATAGTTATCCCACAGAAACACAGGATAGAGTAAACCTCTGCCCTGTGTTTTCCTGTTTTACAGGCTTGTATAAAAGAAAAACCAACGAAAGTTTAAAATTATGTCCAAAAGAGATTTTTACGAAGTACTCGGGGTTGATAAAACAGCCAGTGATGCAGAGCTGAAAAAAGCCTATCGTCGTCTGGCAATGAAGTATCATCCGGATCGAAATCTTGATGATCCTGGTGCTGAGGTGCATTTTAAGGAAGCCAAGGAAGCTTATGAAGTGCTCTCTAATGCACAAAAGCGCCAGGCTTATGACCAGTTTGGTCATGCCGGCGTTGATCAAAGTGCCGGCATGGGCGGTGGCCGTGGAGGTAACTTTAATGATATCTTTGGTGACGTATTTGGCGACATCTTTGGTGGTGCCGGCGGTGGCGGACGACGCGGCGGTGAACGTGTTTTTCGCGGTGCTGATCTGCAATATAATCTGGAACTCAGTCTTGAAGAAGCGGTACATGGTAAGTCAGTAAAAATCCGTATACCCACTATGGTGCATTGTAAAAAATGTGATGGCAGCGGAGCTAAAAAAGGTTCTAAAGCAGAAACTTGCGGCACCTGTCAGGGTGTGGGACAAGTACGTATGCAGCAGGGCTTTTTCTCCTTGCAGCAAACCTGTCCAACCTGTCACGGCAGCGGGAAGGTAATTAAAGATCCTTGCGATGCCTGTCATGGTGAGGGGCGTATTCAAGAGCATAAGACGCTTTCTGTCAAAGTACCCGCAGGCGTTGACACCG
>WTAX01000277.1 GCA_013139395.1 Gammaproteobacteria bacterium
TGAAGAGGTAGGGCTTTGTCATAAACTGATCAATATTCCTACTAATCCTGATTATCAATCTCTAAATGTGGCTTCTGCTGTGCAAATTGTGACTTATGAAGTGATGATGTCCTTATATGCTCAAAATGAAAGTACTATGCATGAAAATGGGCAGGAAAATAAGCAGGAAGTGAGTCAGCAAGAGTCAATAGAGTATGCATCCAGTGATAATATGGAGCGTTTTTATCAACATCTGCAAGAGACACTGGTTGATATTGATTTCCTGCGTTTGAAACAATCCCCCCAACTAATGCCTAAATTACGCAATATCTATAATCGAATACGATTAAAGCAAGAAGAATTAAATATTTTACGTGGTATATTGAATAAAACTCAGCAATTAAAATCAGGACTGAAACAAGAGTTGAGCATTAAAAAAAATAAAAACGCCGATTAAATTATGAGCATTTCTTTGACATATATCGTGTTTGTCTAATATTAGTGATTGAGTGTTATGCTATTTCCTAGTAAAATGCCCAGTCTTTCTGCATCGTCAAAAATACATTGTTTGACTGGAAAGTTTGACTGGAAATTAAATTTTAGTGAGCTGTAATGATTAAAAAATTGATGGTTAAGAGTTTACACAATGTTTGAGCATCTTAAAGAAGACATCTTATGTGTCTTTGATCGTGATCCGGCTGCACGTAACTACTTTGAAGTGCTGACCACTTATCCCGGTGTTCATGCGATGATCGCATATCGTATGAATAATAAACTGTGGAAGTGGAAAGTGCGATGGCTGGCTCGTTTTTTTTCAGCAATAGCAAGAACATTGACGGGTATAGAGATCCACCCCGGGGCAACCATTGGCCGGCGTTTTTTTATTGATCACGGCATGGGGGTTGTGATTGGTGAAACGACTATCATAGGTGATGATTGTACCTTGTATCATGGTGTCACTCTGGGTGGAACATCCTGGAATAAAGGCAAGCGGCATCCGACTCTGGGTAATGATGTGGTTGTCGGTGCCGGGGCAAAAGTGCTGGGACCTATCACCTTGGCTGATGGTTCCCGGGTGGGTTCTAATGCAGTAGTGGTTAAAGATGTGCCAGAATCATGTACCGTTGTGGGGATTCCAGGTAGAGTGATCACCAATGTGGATAAAAAAGAAAAACCCAAAGAGACAGTCAATAACGAAAAACGTGAGCATATGGCAAAAAAGATAGGCTTTGATGCTTATGGAACGTCCAGTGAAATGCCTGATCCGGTGGCTCATGCAATTAATTGTATGTTGGATCATATGCACTCTGTGGATGATAAACTGGATAAAATGTGCACAGCAATTCGCTCTATTGATGCTGAATTTCCTGACATTACTATTCCAGAAGTACATATTTGTGAAATAACACCGATAGATGAACATCCACAGACTTGTCCTGCGCAAGACATTTGTAGTTCTGCTGGTGGTATTAAGGGTGAAGAGCATATCCATGTGGTTCATTTAGATTCAAAAATTTCAGTTCGTGCAAATTCGAAGTCTGAGTCAGAGTTTGTTCAAAAAAGTAATAACGAAGTCTCAGATTAAAAAATACTTGACTAAAACGCTTGGTTTTTTTAAGATGGTCATATAACGTTTTAAATAAACAGGAATAAAACATGAGATTGACCACAAAAGGGCGCTACGCAGTTACAGCGATGTTAGATTTGGCCCTTCATTATGATCAGGGACCCATTACATTGGCGGATATCTCTGCGCGCCAGGAGATCTCACTTTCTTATCTGGAACAACTGTTTTCCAAATTAAGAAAAAATGAGCTGGTTAATAGTGCGCGAGGTCCTGGTGGCGGTTATCGTTTAAATCGCCCTGCCGATGATGTCGCCGTTGCAGAAATTATTGCCGCAGTTGATGAGACCGTTGATGCGACACGTTGTAAGCGTAAAGGTAATTGCCAGCATGCAGAGCGCTGTTTAACACATGATCTCTGGTGTGATCTGAGTGACCAGATTTTTGACTTTCTGGCCAATATTTCATTAGGCAGTCTGGTTAAAAAACAAGGTGTTCAGGATGTTGCTCGACGTCAGGATAAGGCATTGCCCATTAATGGCGCAGAAATTGGCTTGAAAGAGCACTCTGTCGCTTAATTTTATAGCGGCTTAACTTTAGTCGCTTAATTTTTTTAGAAGCTTATTTTTTATAAAAGATTACAATAAAATATCTGCCGGTAAACGGTAAATATTATTGTGACAAACTGGTACAGGAATTATTAATGAGTTCACCGATATATCTGGATTATTCAGCCACGACACCCGTTGATAAGCGTGTCGCTGAAAAAATGTGTCATTATCTAACCATGGATGGGAATTTTGGCAACCCTGCGTCTCGCTCTCATAAATATGGTTGGGATGCAGAAACTGCGGTAGAACAAGCTCGTGCTGATGTGGCAGCTTTGATTAATGCAGATCCTAAAGAAATTGTCTGGACATCGGGTGCAACTGAGTCTGATAATCTGGCCATAAAAGGTGCAGCGCATTTTTATGCTAAGCGTGGTAAGCATATTATCACCGCAAAAACAGAGCATAAAGCTGTTTTAGATACCTGCCGTCAGCTTGAGCGCGAAGGTTATGAAGTGACCTATCTTGATCCTCAGGAAGATGGCCTGATTAAACTGGAAGATATTGAAGCCGCAATGCGTGATGATACGATTATCGTTTCCATTATGCATGTGAATAATGAAATTGGTGTGATTCAGGATATTGCAGCAATTGGTGAATTATGTCGTTCCAAAAAGATCATATTTCATGTTGATGCGGCACAAAGCGCGGGCAAAGTTGAAATTGATCTGCAAAAGCTAAAAGTCGATTTACTCTCTCTGTCGGCACATAAAGTTTATGGTCCTAAGGGAATTGGTGTTTTATATGTGCGCCGTAAGCCAAGAATTCGTATTGAAGCACAAATGCATGGTGGCGGACATGAGCGCGGTATGCGTTCCGGTACTCTGGCAACGCATCAGATTGTTGGTATGGGTGAAGCATTTAAGATTGCCAAAGAAGAAATGGTCAGTGAAAATAAGCGAATTCTTGCCTTGCGTGATCGTTTATTAAAAGGTTTTGAAGACATGGAAGAACTCTATGTTAATGGTAATCTGGAACAGCGTGTACCCCATAATTTGAATTTAAGTTTTAACTTTGTTGAAGGTGAGTCTTTATTAATGGCGATTGATACTATAGCTGTTTCTTCCGGTTCAGCCTGTACGTCTGCGAGTTTAGAGCCTTCTTATGTGCTAAGAGCTATTGGTCGTAATGATGAATTGGCGCATAGCTCCATTCGCTTTAGTCTTGGTCGTTTTACTACAGAAGAAGATGTTGATTACACCATTAAATTACTTAAAGAAAAAGTCGAAAAATTAAGATTACTATCACCTTTGTGGGACATGTATAAAGATGGTATTGATATATCGACTATTGAGTGGGCTGCTCATTAAAATTTTCAGGCACTATTTGAAAAATAGCAACGGCATAGCAAAACTACAAGTTATTGTATTGATGTAGTAAAATAACGAGATCAGTACAATAAATGATTATAATTATTGAGGTTAAAGATAATGGCATACAGTGATAAAGTAATGGATCACTATGAAAATCCACGTAACGTGGGTACCATGGATAAAGATGAGTCCGGTGTGGGCACTGGCATGGTTGGTGCACCAGCCTGTGGTGATGTGATGCGCTTACAAATCAAGGTAGATGAGCAGGGCATTATTGAAGATGCCAAGTTTAAAACCTATGGTTGCGGTTCAGCCATTGCCTCAAGTTCACTGGTGACTGAATGGGTTAAAGGTAAAACTCTGGAAGAAGCCGGTCAGATTAAAAACACTGACATTGCAGAAGAATTAGCATTGCCTCCAGTAAAAATCCATTGCTCAGTTTTAGCTGAAGATGCGATTAAAGCGGCAATTAATGATTATAAAGAAAAACAATCAAGCTAAAATTTTTAACTATTTTAATAAAAAGATGACTTAGGTTACTATTTATGGCGATTACATTAACAGATGCTGCAGCTGAACACGTCGTTCGATTTATTAATAATCGAGGCAAAGGCGAGGCATTGCGTCTTGGTGTCAAAACAAATGGTTGTTCTGGAATGGGCTATGTTCTTGAATTTG
>WTAX01000523.1 GCA_013139395.1 Gammaproteobacteria bacterium
TATCACTTTATGAAAGTTGAACTTGTTACTACATTAAAACGTCAGGCAACTAAAATTCTTGCTGAGTTACACGATTCCCATGAACCTGTCCTGATAACTGAGCATGGGCAGCCATCTGCTTATCTTGTTGATTTTAAAGACTTTGAACTTATGCAGCACCAAATGAAAATTCTTGAAGGTATTGCTCGGGGCGAAAGAGCTGTTTTAGAAAATCGAGTTTATAATCAAGAAGAAGCCAAAGAAAAAATGAATAAATGGCTCAAATAAACTGGTCTGAGCCAGCTTTATCTGATTTGAACGAAATTGCAGAATACATAGCACTTGATAAAAAAAGTGCAGCAAAGAAGCTTGTGAAGCAAGTTTTTTCTGCCACTGATCGTCTTGAACAATTCTCTGAGTCCGGTCGAAAACCTCCAGAGCTTGAAACATCACAATATCGTGAGATTATTGTTGGTCCATATCGTATTTTTTATCGCTATAAGCAGAATGAAGTATATATCCCGTATGTGATGCGTTCTGAAAGACAGTTAAGAAAATTTATGATTGATGATCGTGCGGAAGAAAAGAATAGCTAACCCATATGAGCATCCACATGTATTTAAAAAAAGCTATGCTTGAAAAAACAGCAAAATATTTTTAAACAGTGATGGTGTCGTTAGGCAACTTAAACAAGGAGTATTAAATTGATAGTTAAAGCCAGAAACAACACTGCCTTTGCAGCTACCACAGTATTGCTGCTTCTATTTATCAATACATCTAATGCTGCCACACAATCTCATTATGAGGGAATAATTGCGGAAAGCTCAATAGAGGATTACGTAGGCTCAAAAGCATGTGCTGAGTGTCATCAAGATAAATATGAAGATTGGTCTGGAAAACATATGTCCGATTTTGTTCGTTACAGGAGAGATATATCAGGACAACTTCAAGGTAACTGGAGTAACAGTCCAATTGATAAAGATGAAGTGTTTATCATAATGGGGGATAAAAAGAAGGTCGCCTTTGCAGATAAAAACTGGAGATTATTCCCCTATCAATATCATTTTAAAAAGCGGGAATGGCAAAAGAGGAAGAAATGGGCAAATCAAGATTATCGTCTGCGTTGCGCACCTTGCCATACTGTAGGATTAAATCTATCAACAAAGCAATTTGTTGAGTTTAATGTTGGATGCGAGTCATGTCATGGCCCTGGAAGAAAGCACGCTGAAGCTAGAGAACAAAACAAAATGAAAGTGCCGGGAGTAACCGATGGACAAAAGGTCCTTTTTACCTGTCGTAAATGTCACAATGATAAAAGGAATCATGCTCGCGCCATTAAAAAATTCAGTGGTATATTTCACGGTAAAGGAAAATAGCGATTACCCCTAATATTATTCGCTTATCTTCTGGTGAGCAATAGCCTGTCTTACCTCAGTCTGCCCAGTGGCAGGATGGCCAGAGGTGCCTCGTTGTCTTTTACACCCACAACTTTTGCCACTTCATTGTCCGTGAAGGCACCAACCAGAGTGGTACCTATTCCTAAAGCAGTGGCTTGCAGATAGATATTTTGGGCGGCATGCCCGACTTCCATATGCACATAGCGCTGCCCCCGCTTGCCGTACTTGCGTGAGGTTCGCTCATAGTTGGCGGTGATAATGATTACTGCAGCACTGTCCTTGATCCAGAGTTGCCCATACGCTGCTGCTGTCAACTTGCTAAGCTTGTTTCCCTGTTCAATCCTCTGTAATGCATGGTGCGTGGCATCGTAATGATAGATGCCATTGGCAAGCGATTCGACACGACTAGTCAATAGATACAGCTCCAGCGGATACAAGGCACCTGCCGAAGGAGCCGTCCGTAACCCCTCGCCATGGGTGATCCCCTGGGCGGCCCAAAGCAACTGTGAAATATCTTCCAGCGTCAGCGGCGTCGAGGCAAACTCCCGCACCGAGCTGCGCTGACTGATGGCAGATTCCAGTGGCAGTTTGCCAATCTTATTCGCCGTCGGTAATGCGATAGTGGCTGTCGCTGTCGTCGGCAAGGAGGTTGTTTGTGCCATGATGTTACCTCCGCTAGTAAGAACTAGAATAACAACCCACCTTATGATAGACCAGATAGTTCGCCTGGCGCCTCTGTTCATGTTGATTGCCTGAGTTGTTTGACTGGTTTGAGGTTAGAAGGATTGTCGCAACACTTTCTAAATTAAGCATAGTACATACTGCTTGAATGGGATAGGCGTTTAACAATGTCAATCGCCAATAATAGGAGGCATTACCGTAGGTTGGCTGAAGAAGATTGACCTTCACTAGACGCCACGTAGAAGTTGGTTCATACTGTTTAAAATATATTTGTTTCTAATAGTGGACAGTTACTATAAATAATTAAGTTTTTATGCAAAATATAACATTACAACCTATTACCGAAATTAATATTATTAATGGCGTCCCATTTCCAAAAGATGTGGATATCCATAAGCTTATAATAACTGGACCTCCAGGTTCCGGTAAAACAACCATTATAGAAAATATTCGCGGGTGGCCTGAGGAAGGTTATCTGGATATTTCCAGTAAAGACTGGTGGAAATCACCCATTTTAGCCCACAAACCCCGTGAACTACATTTTGGCGTCCCATTTAAAGGTTATGAACAAGCAGTTCCTGTTTATGATATCCAATCCCTGGATGATGCTAATTACCTGGAACTTGATCTTTTCAGCATACCTTTGCCTCCCCCCAAACAAAACTTTCTATCCACGGATTTTCGCAGTAAGCTTGTTTTTGAGTTTATTTTGCTGCCACCTGAGAAACTTTTTGCTCTACGGAAAAAACGCACTGAAAAAAGTAGCCATCATGTGGATAGTGCTCTCAGTTTAAAACAGGTTGAAGAGGAGGCTCGCTTATATAATACTCTGGCTCTATTCTTTCATCAAAGCGGTATGAACGTATATATACGAGATGAGTTGGGTGGCCCGCCCAAGCGGATCATGGATGATGAAAACCACCAAACGGTAATACAGCCTTACCGGAAAGATTTATATCAACTACACGATCAGCTCAAACTTCGGCAAAGAATTTTAAACCGCTCCTGGAGTGTACGGGGAAATAACGAGCTTCTGGAACTTTTTGTCCGACTTCTACCAGGTGCGTTAAACGTGGAGCGTTGTAATATTTTCTTAAACGAGCAAAGTCAAAACGAAGTCTGGCTTTTATGCGGTACCGCCTTATCAGGAAAGCAAGTGGTTGCCTCTAATATGCGTTCATTGGTAAAGCAAGTGATTGACAGTGGCTGCTGTATTATTAAAGAAAATATGCAGCAAGAATCTAATGTTGATGACAATAATAATTTTGTCCTTAATAACACTCTATTGGTACCCATCCGAAGTGTTATGGAAGATAAAACGACGGGTGTGATCCAACTGTTGAACAAACGTGGAAAAGCATGTTTTGATGACGAAGATCGACAGCTTATTGAAAAGACGGCATTACATCTACAATTGGCTATGGAAAATATTTATCTGCGTAAAGAAATGATGGATTTTTCGGAAATTCTTTCCCATAAAGCTAAACACAAGGGATGGATTAAAATTCTGATTGGGTTACTGTTATTTTTGCTTGTTGCTTCCTTGTGGGGTAATGCATATTTGGCTGGCTTGAGTTTTCTGGATGTGATTAAAATGCTATCCCAATAACTAAATTTGTCGCCAAACGGCTATTAAGATATGCAACAGGAATATTTTCTAAGTAGATAATAATGACTGACAACTTCAATCTAGAACGATTCATTGAAGCCCAACATCAAATGTATGATGATGTAATTAATGAATTAAAGAATGGTCAAAAAAGATCCCATTGGATGTGGTTCATCTTTCCACAGGTTAAAGGGCTTGGTAATAGTGCTATTGCCCAAAAATATGCTATTAATTCTGAAGGCGAAGCATATGCTTATCTTTCCCATCCAATTCTTGGAAAACGTTTGAGAGAGTGTACAAAGCTAGTCGTTGATTTAACAGGAAAAACTGCAAATAAAATATTTGGATACCCTGATGTTCTCAAATTTAAATCCTCAATGACACTATTTAAACATGTTGCAACTGATGCAGAACTATTCCAAAAAGCAATTGATAAATATTTTAATGGAACAGAAGATCAATTAACTATTGATATTCTATGCAAGCAGATACAATAAAGTAATCATTAGGAGCAGAGTCTGGGCGATCCCCACGAATTTCAGTAATTTACACATAAGAAGATTCACCTATAATTTGCTGAATTTTATCTGTAGAAGTTTATTGTTGAATTAGGTGATAATTAACTGCCAAAAATATCTTTCCGTTGTTTTATAAGATGAAATCCTTCTTTAAATGGCACAACACCATTTGCCTTGATGATTTTTGCAGATTCATCACTTTTAATAAATTCAAGAAAACGTTTCACCTCTTTTTTTTCATTTTTAGGTAACTTGTAGAGCGAAGTATAAGTAAGATATAAGGGACGATACATGAAGTAATTTCCTGATTTAATTGTTTCATAATCAGGTTTTATGCCATCCAGGTTAAGAACTTTAACATCTCTTTTTCTTACACTGGAAGGTGTAGTTATATGTCTTAAGGTTTTCCATTAGAAGCAATAAAGTAATAATAGATCAGTAATCAGGGTCAGAGAGTAATTTTTTCTATTATAAGAGTTAATTGCTCTCTGACCCTGATTGTTTCGCTGATTATCTCTTTGTAGGATAAAGCTGATGCAATATTGTGTTCCTGATAGGTATAATTCTCTGATAAATATAATGAATTGAATTTTTTCAGACTTTTCTCTATCTAATTGTTTGCTAGAAGACTGGTTTGAATGATTCTTTAGAAAACATTAAATAAGTTTTATTTTTACGACCTTTAGTAGAAGAATGATTAAAATATGAGCAGTTTGGAATTAGAAGAATTTAAAAATCAAATACAAATATTAAAAATTCAATTAAAAAATGAGCAAGAACGATCATCGTATAATTGCAGTGCCTTTGAAACAATTTATAAGCAGTCTTCGGATGGTGTTTTATTAATTGAAGATGGGAAGTTTGTTAATTGTAATGATGCGATTATAAAACTTTTGCATTGTGATTCAGAAAAACAAGTGCTCAATATGCATCCTTCTCAACTGTCACCTGAATTTCAACCTGATGGCTCCACTTCTTTAGAAAAAGCAAATACGATGATGCAGCTGGCCGTTGATAAGGGGCATCATCGTTTTGAGTGGGTGCATAAACGAGTGGATGGTGAAGA
>WTAX01000361.1 GCA_013139395.1 Gammaproteobacteria bacterium
CAGGGTAACCAAATTTAAGCAGGTTTTTAATATTGTTTGGTGACTGACCACACCACATACCATTACAGAACATAACCAGTGTTTTAGCTTCAGAGAAATTTAACAGGCCTTCACTTTCAGTCACACCAAATTGTTCTTCCATAATTTCAAGAATAGAAATTGGATCTGCACCTTTAGCCGGGTTTAACTTTGTCCATGGAAGATTCACTGCACCAGGAATGGTGCCTTTTTTCACCCAGTCAGGCGTACGTGAATCAACAACCAGGATACTGCTATCACCGCCAGACATTTTTGCAATATAGTCAATTACTTCACGTTCAGCGATGGTTTCAACTCCCGGCGCTAAAGTAGCAGGCTGAATACAAAATGGTGGACATGGACGCGATGTTTTAGCAAACGCCGGGTTAACGGTGTTTTTATTATCCTGGTTTCGACCAATTTTTACTGTTTTACCATTGTGTTTAACCGCTACATCCATTACATCTGGGGCAATACCAACAGGTTTACCGGCATTAACATTAGCAGAGAACACTAAACTGGCAGCAAATGCCGCTACAAGTAATTTTGATTTCATATTTAAAAACTCCTCGGATGTAAATATTATTTGGTTTTGTTTATTGAACTATCTTATTAGACTATTTTACAGTACTACTGGTCACAGGTTCGACGTCATTCACTGATGCATAAGACGGGAGGCAAAAGCCTGCAAGTAGCAATAAAGCAATTAACTTATTCAACAGATCCAATCATAGCTCCTAAAATTTGATATATCTCATAAATGGAGATTAGCAGAGTAAACCAATAAAAACAGGACAAAATGGCATGTTTTGCTATTTCCTTATTTATTACCAGAGTTATCTGCCATTTTTCGTTGTTGGAGATTAACAGAAGCTATTTAGTGCAGATGGTTGCCCGATAAGGTTACGAAAATTAAAAACAAATAAAGTTTTTCCTGACAACAGATTACCGATAGTCGCACCACCATCCCTGACTCTTTGCGACATACGACCCACATGGACGTGGGGAGTGCGGAAAATGCAGGAGCAATTTTCAGCCCATCCATCCCTGGGCGTAAAAAAGCCGCTTAGAAAGAAGCGGCTTTTTCACCAGGCAAGTAGTATTTTTCCTAAATACTACTTTAAGACTTTATTCGGCAATAAAAAACCCCTTGCTAGCCTGTTGCTTTTGCTGCAGGTTGCAAGGGGCATAAGCTAGTACAACAACAGGGTACTATTTATTATGGCTATTAATGACCGCCGTTACCGCCTTGACCGCCATTACCACCGTCATCTACAACTTCATCTACAACTTCATCTACAACTTCATCTACAACTTCATCTTCAACTTCTACATCAAAGAAACCTTCTGGTGCCAGCATGTCGAAGCTGATCTGAGTCGGTGCATTCATTGGAATCTCTGAAGTAATGGTCAATGCTGCCCAGACGATGTTTTGCAGATCCGCAATAATCGCTGATGGAATATCTGCAAGCTGTTCCTTCTCTTCATCTGTAATATCAGCAAACAAGGCGCTCATCATAAAGGCAGGATCAAGATAACTGACTACCAGTTTGTTACCGTCATCAATAATCTTGACAGTAATTTCACATGGCAATGCATTTACATGGTGAAGACCCGTGCTCATAGCCATCTTCGCATAGTAAGGCGAACATGCTTCAATGATATGGTTCTTACCAGGGATGCTGATTGGTTCCAGGCGGGCAGAACGCCAGCTTGAATTTTCACTCAGGATGCTATCCAGCGTGTCACCATCTTCATTAATTACCGTTGTATGTACACCAATATCCTCATCTTCATGAGTCGTCAGCGTATTAATAATAGCCTGTGCCACTGCTTTTGACTCTTCTTCAGTGAATGTTCCGCCGTCACTTCTGGTGTAGCTCATATGCAGATAAGGTGAGTCATAAGGCGATGCATCAACAACTGCATCAATTTCTTCCAGGCTCTTGAATACAGGACCAATTTGCTGATTCATGGCAACTGTTTCTGGATCAAATTCAGTCAGGGCAGCAATGATAATAGCCTGGATTTCTGCTTTAACCTGTGCAGGCATGGCATTCATTGCAGCAGCAAAGTCTTCATCCTGCATATTTTCACCGAACACAACATCCGTAAAGAACAGAGTAAAGATTGCTGATGGACTCAACATATCGACATAAATATGCTTGTCATCATTCCAGATAGATACTTCACAGGGCAATGCAGGGGCATGTGAAAAACCATTAACAACATACAAGGCATCGCCATCTTCTTCACTACCAACAATCGGGTCTACACCCATAGCCAAACTGGCATATTTCTTGTTGCAGAAGTCCAGCACATTACCTTTTTTGGTATTTTCCGGGGTAACCGTTCCATCTTCTACATAGGCAGGGTCAGTTGGGTCAATAGGTTCTGTAGATGGGATAGCTAAAACAGCCTCATCAATTTCATGCTCGGTACAGAGTTCAGGACTAAGCAGACAATCTTCACTGGTACCACCAAGTTTCCAGTCAATGCCCTGGATCAGCTCTTCACCCAGCAAAGTCGCTTCTACGTTTGTTGCTACGTAGTTTGCAAGGTATACAGATGCAGCACGTGCTTTCTCATAGGTAGCCGTATAATCAACACCGCCAATACCCCTGACAACAGGCATCGTGGCGACACGATTAAAGGGGAAAATTTCAAAGCATTCTTCATCATCATGAGCGAATGTAGAAGTCGATGCCATGGTCATGCCAAGGCCCATAATTACGCCGGCAACCAGGCTTTTTCTCACCCAGTGACCAGCTATCGTTAATGTTTTACTACTCATTGTAATATCCTCGTTATATCCTCATTTTTCAAAAAATTTACTACAAATAATCATTATTAGATTTATTGTGCGTTGATAAAATAAATGAATGTGGGAAAAATATGCACAACCTTGTTCGTCAAAAACCGTACGTTTGATTCGAGCTAAATTCCCCATATATTACAATTTCTTATATGTCTTTTTTAGATATATCAACAATACTTTCATTATGTTACCGTTTGCTTACTGTAGACATGGGATATATTCCCACGCGCCTAAATTATGCGTGGTAATATTTCCCACGTCAAGTATTTTATGATAAATATCAATAAAAAATTGGCGCTTTTTTACTCACTAATTGAGAAAAATTAAAAGAGCAGCTGAGTACAGCGCTGGAATAAAAACAGGGGCAAAATTTATCTCAGGGCGACACAAAGAATTATGAATCTAAGTTAATCAGTTGACCGTCTAATTGCGGTAAACAATTGAAAATATTATCTTTTCCAGATGTGACGCAGTTCACGCTTTATGGTGTTCAACTGATTAATTTAGGAT
>WTAX01000518.1 GCA_013139395.1 Gammaproteobacteria bacterium
GTACCTTCTGCATCAGTACCGACAATACGCCATGAAGGTGCTTTGGGGTGTTTTTCCATGGCGATACGATAGCCGCTGGGGTGCATATAAATTTTGCCCGGTTTGAGCTTGATCATTTGCTGTTGACCGTCATGAGTCCAGGTGACTTCCTGCTCATTTAAATCCATTTTTAAATCGGTTTCAGGCACATAGATAATTTCTGGAAAGTTTTTATCAATGGCATAACCCTTATCCTGAAGTTCCATGATATCGCCATACTTTTCAATGACTTCAGTAAATTTGTATTCAGTATTTTTGGTGCGTGTGTCTTTGCCGAATTCTTCACCATGATTATGACGAGGAAAGGCTAAAGCACCACCAGCATGCTCTTCTTCAGCCAGTCCAAACAGGTTGGTTGAATAACTGATCTGAGTTTTGACTTCTTTTTTACAATAGCCAAAATAATTATCAGCCAGAATAGTGACAATAACGCCTCGCATATCTCTGGCGGTGATTTTAAATGGCTGTCCATTGTTATAGAGATCATCTTCATTTTCCCAGCACATCTCATCGTGCTTCTGGCGCTCTGTAGCATCATCAATATGCGGTAAGCCCAGATCTTTTTTCTTCATTCGGACTAAATGAGGTGCCAGGATGACACAACCGGTATGACCAACCCAGTGTTGAATATCCAGACCCGCATCATTTTCAGACAGACTTGGATTGCCGGCATTGCCAAAAATACTTTCCACAAAATCTAAATTACTGGTTAATGTACCGGGTGCGAAAAAGCGGATTTCCATTGTTTTTTCCGCTTCAATACCGGGTATCTCAGGGCAGACAACAGGGCGCAATAGTAATGAAGCAAAGCTGTGAGCTTTCTTTGGCTGGTTTGAGGTAAAAGGCAGATTCATTAATTCTTCAGGTGGATTTAATGCTTCGTGCAGTAAGTTGGCATAGGCTATTTTTGGCACTGCTTTTTTATCACCGGGAATAGGTAAGCCGCCTTCAGAAATATGAAAAGAGCCGGCAGTGGTTCGGCGATCACGAGAGGTATTATGTAAAACCCCCTGACTGACACGGAAGCTTTTCACAAATTCAGATTCAAAATAATCGCCATCAGCAGGCAATGACAGTTCGCGCGCAACACCATGACGGTCTAATATTAAGGTATTGGATGGTAATAACGGTTGATTATCACTGCCGCTGTCGCTTAAGTAATCATCCAGAAAGTCCTGAATACGCTGGTCAGCAGGGCAGAGATATTGTGATAATAAGCGTGATTTTTCACGATAGCTTTGCAAAAGATCATCAGCAATGGAGAAAAAATCATTATCGCAGTCTTTTGCTTCACAAGCAGGTAGTCCGGAGGAATGCAGTTTTAGATTAATATAAAGTTGCAGACGCTTTTTTTCTTCTTTGGCTTCAAGTTTATTGTTATTGGTATGTAAGCCTAATGATTTAGTTAAATCCATCTTATAAAGTACCTTTGCATCGTTATTTGGCGTTGCTATTAATATTGCTATTAACGTAGTTGTCCAAGGATGTTGGAATTTTAAAAGGGTGTAATTTACCAGATTTGATCATTATTTTAAATCAATAGAAAAATGTAATAATATAGTAATATGTTTATATTCTGTTGGAGTTGCGAAATACTTGTTTTGTTTCAAAAGGATAGACTTTTTTATGTGAAACTAACTTGAACTATTTTTTTGATATGTCGCACAAAAGGTGCTTAAATTGACTCCTATAATTTATATTATAGCGATATTGGAAAATCAAAAAGGATAAAGTAACCAGTTATGAGATACCCTGCAAATAAGACAAAAATTGTCTGTACTATTGGCCCGGCAACAGAGTCACCTGAAATGATGGAAGCATTGTTACGTGCAGGGATGAATATCGCCAGACTTAACTTTTCTCATGGTGACTTTACCAGTCATGGTGAAACTATAAAAAAATTGAGGGCTGCAGCAGAAAAAACAGGACGGCGTCTGGCCATTATGGCTGATCTGCCTGGACCTAAAATGCGTATTGGTGAGTTAAAAGAAGAGCCTATTGAATTGCATAACGGCGAACAGATTATTTTAACGACTGAAAATATTATAGGTGATCAACATCGTGTTTCAGTGAGCTTTAAAGAATTGCCATGTACTGTCAAAATGGGTGACAAATTATTTCTTAATGATGGTTTAATTTCTCTACTGGTGATTAAAGTTGAAGATCAGGATGTGCTTTGTGAAATTCGAGCAGGTGGAGAATTACGTTCACGAAAAGGCTTGAATTTACCGGGTATTGATCTGGGGTTTAGTGCTTTTACTGCTCATGATAGAGACTGCCTTGAGTTTGCTTTAAAACAGGGTGTTGATGCGGTCAGCCAGTCTTTTGTGGCCAATAAAGACGATATTATTGATCTGAAAAAAGCGGCTAAAGAGATAGGCTATGAGCCTTTTGTTATTGCAAAAATTGAGCGTTCTGGTGCGCTGGATAATCTGGAAAGTATTTTACAGGTTTCTGATGGTCTGATGGTGGCACGTGGTGATTTAGGGGTTGAAATTCCCATTTCATCTATCGCTATTGCACAGAAACACATTATGAAATTGGCTGGGAATGCCAGTAAACCTGTCATTACGGCTACGCAGATGCTGGAATCCATGACAGAGCACAGAAGACCGACCCGTGCTGAAGCGACTGATGTGGCTAATGCAATATTAGATGGTACGGATGCTGTTATGT
>WTAX01000147.1 GCA_013139395.1 Gammaproteobacteria bacterium
GGCAGCGGCTTAACAACCTTCCTGTTTTTCTTTGTTCTGGGCAGGGTTCGGGGAGATAAGCATGATTAAACGTGCTCTGGTATTGCTGTTTTTGTTTGGACTCGGCACCCTCTTTTTTGAGCTTTTAGTGACTTATACTCCGGATACGGAATTAAACCAGACCGGGCGTTATTATGCTGAGCATACAGCGCAGGATATCGGTGCAGCCAACATTACAACAGCCATTATTGTCACCTATCGTGGTCTGGATACTCTGGGTGAAGTAACCGTTTTATTTCTTACAGCCGCCATTATTGGTGTGTTGTTAGCCAGAGGCCATCATAAAGGTAAATCACTGCAAAGAAAATTACCGCAATCAGGTGAATTATTAACCACAGGCAGCTATCTGCTGGTGCCGCTTATTTTATTATTAGGTGCTTATGTGTTTATCAATGGTCATCTTACTCCCGGAGGTGGTTTTCAGGGAGGAGCGATTATTGCCTCGGCCATTTTATTGATGCTGCTGACAGATCCGTTACGCCACTTTAGTCATCGTCTTATCTCTGCAGTAGAATCCATCTCCGGATTATTCTTTATTGGTATTGGTGTGCTGGGTATTTTTTATGCTGGCGGTTTTCTTGATAATCGCCTATTACCCCTTGGTGATTTAGGCTCACTGTTTTCTGCTGGTGTTATACCGATTATCTATTCATTTATTGGTCTCAAGGTCGGGGCTGAATTTAGCTCTATGCTGGTTAATCTTTCTGAAACGGAGGATACATAATGGTTACTATTGCCATGGTCACGGGATTTATTCTGATTCTTATGGGCTTGTATGGTGCCTTAACGAATCCTAATATTCTGCGTATGATCGTCTCGTTTAGTATTGCCAATACCGGCGTGAATATTGTGCTGGTTGCCATCGGTTATATTCATGGTCGTACAGCGCCTATTCTGGATGAAGCAGTGCCTGTAGCGCAAGCCGCAGCACGAATTATTGATCCGACACCACAAGCACTGGTACTTACAGCAATTGTGATTGGCCTGGGCGTTACCAGCCTGATGCTCACTTATGCCTACAAACTCTATGAAATGAAAGGCACACTGAATATTGCTAAGTTCTCGGAGTTGAAATGGTAAACGCTATTTTTATTATAGTGATTGGGCTGGGTACTGCATTCCTGTTGGGGTTATTGCGTGAAAGCTGGCGTCAGAGCGCCTATTATTTAACACTGGCGGCTTTGACTGCAATGGCCTGGATTGCCGGTCGCTGGCTATTGTATTTTGCTGTTGACGGCGGTGCGAGTGTGGAAATATTCACAGCGGGTACTGAACCACCTTTTGCTGTTAATCTGCGTATGGGGATTGCAGAGGCGGTACTAACCCTTCTGGTTGTCATGTCAGGCCTGCTGTCGGCTATCTATATGAAAAGCACTCTGCTGAGACTTGGCCGCCATATCATGGCTGTATTGCTGGTTTTTACCATGGCTTTGTGCGGTGTTATCCTTACTCGTGATACCTTTAATCTGTTTGTTTTTCTGGAACTGTCGGTAATTGCCACAGCGGGTCTGATACTGCTGTCAAATGATAAATGCGCTATTGCTGCCGGCTTTAAATACCTGATTATTTCTCAGTTTGTGACAATATTTCTGCTCATAGGTATTTTCTTTGCTTATCATGCGACCGGTACGTTTAATATTGACGGTATGGCTGATAGTTCGTTGCTGATGTTAAAAGGCGGCTCACTGGCTTTCTTTTTTATGATGATGGCTGTAGTTATAGAGCTTAAGCCTTTCCCGGCTAATGGCTGGGCACTGGATATTTATGAATCAGCACATCCTGCTTTTTCAGCGCTTTTCTCTGCCGCTATGGCAGGAGCAGCAACTATCTTTGCTGTGGATAAATTATTACTTATCGGCGGCCAGCAGTGGCTGCCTGTTGTGACGGTTATCGGACTGCTGAGTTTTATTGCTGCTAATCTGCTTGCTCTGTCACAAAATAATGATCGCCGAACACTGGGTTATTCTTCCATTGGTCAGGTTGGTCTGATACTGACGGTTGTCGGACAGCGTGATATTCTGGGTGATAATTATCTGTTTATTGCCGGTGGTATTCTGTTATCCCATGCTGTTGCCAAGGCAGGGCTTTATTGGCTTTCAGGCTTGATCAGCCAACGAGATCTGACAGACTGGAGTGCCTTGCGCGGCAATCCGCTGCTCATTTTTGCCTTTGTCAGTTTTATTGCCATGTTAAGCGGCTTACCGCCATTCCCCGGCTTTTATGCCAAATGGGAACTGATTATGACCCTGGCAGCTGAAGGACGTCTGTGGATCATTGCCGGGATCCTTATGGCTGTTTTGCTTGAAGCCGGTTATTTATTCCGTTGGTTTGGCTATGTTTTGAAAAGGGAAAAAGGTAAAGGCGAACAAGACAGTCAGGCTCTGTTTCTGCAGTCTCATAAATTAGCGGTGGTTCTGTCGACTGCACTTATCGGCTGGTCACTGGCTTATTTATGGGGTGAGCTTTCCACCTATGGTAATTTGCTGCATGCCCTGCCG
>WTAX01000043.1 GCA_013139395.1 Gammaproteobacteria bacterium
ACATTAATAATTTTATTATTACTGATTAAAATAATTAAGATCTCTTCTGTTGCAGCATACAGACAAAAGACAGCAGCCACTTTAACAGGCCAATCCAGAAGTCCGGTAAATAATAATATATATGCAATGATGCTTACTACTACGGCAATTTTAGTACCCAGGGTATGGTAGCTGATGAAGGTTCTGAATTTTATCAGACCAATTAACACAGGTAATGTAAAACAGCCTATTATAATGACAATATATATCAGTTCACGATAAAAAATATCTGGCCAGAGCAGCCAGGAACTAATGCCCATTGAACTATAAACCAGAAAATCTCCCCAGCTATCCAGTTGCGCACCTAATTCAGAAACCAGTTTTAAACGTCGTGCCAGAAAACCATCCAGTGCATCCGTTAGTGCAGTACAAATCAATACCACAATAAAAGTCATTGCCTGCTGAGAAACGGCTAAATAGATCAATACCGGCACCATTAGAATACGAATAAGACTAATGATATTGGGTAAATTTTTATAAAGTGAGTTTAATTTGTTTGTTAACATAAAATAAAAACGTACATCATAAAGCGTTTAAATGAATATATTCTAGCAATTATAGCTGATTTTTCACTAGAGGATACATTATCCTTAATAAATCAATTAACCTTATGAATTGTAATTGTTTTTTATTCACAACACACTATGAAAATGGTTCTAAAACCGCTATAGTTGAGTAATATAGTCAGGTACAGGTAATATAAATCATGAAACAATATAGCAATGCACTCAGTAACGAGACCAGTCCTTATCTGCTGCAACATGCCAATAATCCAGTTCACTGGCTGCCATGGAACGATAAATCTCTGGCTTTAGCAAAGAAAGAAAACAAGCCTATTTTATTATCTATTGGTTATTCTGCATGTCACTGGTGCCATGTAATGGCTCATGAGTCATTTGAAAATGAGCATATTGCTGAACTAATGAATACTCATTTTATTAACATTAAAGTTGATCGTGAAGAGCGTCCTGATCTGGATAAAATATACCAGACAGCACACCAATTAATGCTGAATCGACCTGGCGGCTGGCCTTTGACCCTATTTTTGACGCCTGATGAGCAGCTGCCATTTTATGCAGGAACTTATTTTCCTGCGACAGCTCGTTATAAAATGCCTGCATTTTCTCATGTCTTACAAGAACTCTCTGACTTTTTTCATAATAATCAGGAGAATATTTCTCGCACTAAAGAAAAGTTAAAACAAGCCTTACAGGATTATGCGCATACGCCGGAGAATACCAGGGGTGAACTCAACACTGAACCTTTTAATACTCTCCGTGCAGAGCTGGAAAAGGCTTATGATAAGCTTAACGGTGGT
Organism: Gammaproteobacteria bacterium; assembly: GCA_013139395.1. Lineage (GTDB taxonomy): Bacteria > Pseudomonadota > Gammaproteobacteria > GRL18 > GRL18 > GRL18. The sequence goes on from WTAX01000043.1 coordinate 1,358, forward strand.
TTTGGTCAGTCACCCAAGTTCCCGCAATTATCCAGCATTGAATACCTGATGCATCACTATTATCTGATAACACAACAAGGGATGAATGACGACACAGGATTGGAGATGGCATTATTCAGCCTGAAAAAAATGGCATCCGGCGGTGTATATGATCATCTTGGCGGCGGTATTTGCCGCTATTCGGTTGATGATTATTGGATGATCCCACACTTTGAAAAAATGCTTTATGATAATGGACCGCTGTTGTCTATTTACTGTAATGCCTGGCAGTTAGCCGAATATCATGTAGATCCACCAAAAGGACAGAGTGATGCCGCTCTGTTTAAGCGAACCATCGAACAAACAGCAAACTGGGTGATTCGTGAAATGCAATCACCTGAGGGCGGCTTCTATTCTACTCTTGATGCTGATACTGAAGGACATGAAGGCCGCTTTTATGTCTGGGATAGAGATGAAGTCAAGAAAATTTTACAGGTTGATAAAGCACTTTATCCACTTTTTTCCGCCCATTATGGTCTGGACAGGGACAGTTATTTTGCAGGTCAGTGGAATCTTCATATCTATGAGGATCGTGAAACCCTTTCAAGGCGTTTTAAATTACCTATAGATACGATTGATAGTTTATTGCTGCAGGCTCAAAGTTTATTATTTACACACCGTGAACAACGAGTCAAACCTGCACGAGATGAAAAAGTACTCACCTCATGGAATGCGTTAATGATTAAAGGCTTAGCCAGAGCCGGGCGAATGTTTGATCATCCTGAGTACATTGAAGCAGCAGAAAAATCATTAGCCTTTATCAGGGACAAACTCTGGCTTGATGATCATTTACTGGCATCCTGTAAAGATGGACGTGCGCATTTAAATGCATATTTAGATGATTATGCCTTTTTACTGGATGCTCTTCTCGAGTTATTACAGGTACGCTGGAACACTCATGATATGTTATTTGCAATACAGTTAGCCGATAGCCTGGTGGAAAATTTTGAAGATAAGGAAGCTGGTGGATTTTTCTTTACTGCTCATGATCATGAAACACTCATCACACGCACTAAATCATTTTCAGATGACTCTACCCCAAGCGGCAATGCTGTGGCAGCCCATGCGTTAGGTCGCTTAGGTCATATTCTTGGTGCCCATAAATACATAGAAGCATCAGAAAATACGCTTCATGCAGCCTGGTTTCGACTGGAAAAAATGCCCGTCGCTCATGCCAGTTTATTATTTGCCTTAGAAGATTTATTATTTTCTCCTAAAATTATTATTCTTCGCGGCAGCAAAGAGTCAATTAAACAGTGGCAAGTCCAATGTCAAAAACTGTATGCACCAAACCATTTTTGTCTGGCAATTGATGATGAGCAGACTGATTTGCCTGAGGGGCTGGCAGAACGAAAGTCGGGTAACAGCACTATTGCCTATCTTTGTTCAGGCTTTCAATGCAGTATTCCCATCACATCACAGCAAGACTTAAGCTCTGCTCTGTCTCCTTAGCACACACTGAACGTAATTAACGCTGCTGGTTAATCACAATATTAACGGCTTGCTCAAGCTTTTGCCACTCAAGCGGCTGCGTCTGTCCTATCATATCACCTGCTTGAGGCATGGCATTTCCGCTGGCTGAGATACGCGCAAGCAGAATAACCTGTTTAAATTTAGCCAGACTCATTTGCGGCATCATACCCATGCTGGCATCTAATTTAACTTCCAGTGGTAATTCTCCTGCCTTATGACGCACAATCGC
>WTAX01000399.1 GCA_013139395.1 Gammaproteobacteria bacterium
TATAGTAGAGAGATAGAGACTTTTAGAAAGGTGTGAAGCAGTTAATGCTTGTAAACAGACATGATGGCTTTTAGTTCCTGCAAAACAATTGCCTGCTCATCATCGTTCAAGCTGTCTGTGATGCCGGCAGCTTGCTTTTTCTCCATTGCTTCAATTGCTTCAATTGCTGCATTGACAGAATCACAACCACTCTGGCATAAGTGTTCAAGATATTTTGTGAGTTTTTGATGATCCATGGGTGTTATTTGCTCAATAAACAGAGCCGCTATTATACACGATCAGCAGCCGTAAAAATAATAAATTAAGTGTGCATTTAGACAGAAATCATATGAGCTACTATACTGATTAATATGAACTGCATTTTATAGTGATCATGGAGGATTCCGAGCGAAATGGCAAAAAATAAAATAACATCATTTTTTGTACCAGCTATTATCGTACTCTGTTTGATTTTTTTGCGCTTTCAATACGGCGTTTTACTGTTTCATACATTGGCTGAATTATTTTCAGTCGTTATTGGTATTCTCATGCTGGTTGTGGTCTGGAATACTCGTGAGTTTACGCATAATAATTTTCTCATTTATCTTGGCATAGGATATTTCTGGATTGCAGTTTTAGATACATGGCATACTTTTACAGTGGTGGGGATGCCATTTTTTAATATAATTGATGCTGAACCTACGCTCCACTTCTGGATTTATACCCGTTTAATAGAAGCCCTGCTACTACTTTCAGCCCCCATTTTTTTAAAGAAAAAATTGAATCACTATGGAGCGATAAGTCTTTTTGGTGCTTTGACGCTAGTGGTTATCTGGGCCTCGTTGACTCTAAAGCAACCTTTAATGTTAACTTCAGAGGGGCTAACATTTTTTAAAATTTCAATGGAATACCTCGTTATTGTACTGCTAAGCATCTCTATTTACATTTATATAAAACAACGAACATGGTTTCCTGAAAGTGTATTCCAAAACTTATTAGCATCAATTGTCCTCACTATCTGTGCAGAGCTTTGTTTTACCTTATATACAGATTTTAATGGTATACCCTTTATGATGGGGCATTTATTTAAGTTTCTTTCATTTTGGATGATATATCGTGCAATTATTGATACGACATTAAAAGAGCCTATGTCAGTTATGGCTCAAGAATCGATTCAAATGAAAGTAAAAATTCTAGCAGGTCAAAAACTTAAAGAATCTGAAAACTTGTTAAGAACGGTTATCAATGCAACACCGGATTGGATTTTTCTCAAAGACAAAGAATACCGATATTTGTTTGTAAATGATGGCTTTGCCAATGCTTTAAATTTGAAGCCCAATGATTTTTATGGAAAAACAGATGATGAATTGGGGTTTCCTAAAGAATTGATTTATGGCAATGAAGCGAAAGGTATCAGAGGATTTCGAGTCGATGATAGCGATGTGCTCAATGGTAGTACATTGTATAACCCATATGATCCGGCCACTTTTTCTGATGGCTCTTTTCACGTATTTGATACTTATAAAACACCTTTGCTTGATAGCAATAATGAAATTTATGCTGCTCTTGGTATAGCGCGTGATGTGACTCAGCGATTAGATATGGAGGCTAAGCTGCATCAGGCAGCAACAGTCTATGATAGTTCTTCCGAAGGCATCTTAATTACCGATGCTGATGTTAAGGTCACTGCTGTTAATAAAGCCTTTAGCAGGATTACAGGCTATTCAGAAAATGATGTGCTGGGCAAGGATCCTAAAATTTTAGCATCGGGGAAACATGATGCACTTTTTTATAAAAAAATGTGGAATGAATTAGTTACTTTGGGTCACTGGCAGGGAGAAATTTATAATCAACATAAAAATGGCAAGATTTACCCGGAATGGTTAAATATCAGTGAAGTAAAAAATAATGAAGGTATTATCACTAATTATGTTTCTACTTTTTCCGATATATCAAAATTAAAAGAATCTGAAGAAGCATTAAAATATATTGCTCAACATGATCAGTTAACAGAATTACCCAATAGAATTTTGCTCATTTACTCACTGGAAAATGCCATTTTTCGAGCCAAACGAAATAAAACAAAAATTGCCATTCTATTTCTTGATTTGGATAATTTTAAACAAATCAATGATACTTTGGGGCACTCTTATGGTGATGTATTGCTGAAGAAAGTGGCACAAAGATTTTCTGGATGTATTCGTGATGAAGATATTATTTCACGTCAGGGGGGTGATGAATTTTTGGTTTTACTGGAAGAATTACACGATAGTAAAGAGGCTTCAATTATTGCTGAAAAGTTAATTAATTGTCTGAAAGAGCCTTTATATATTAATGAAAGTGAATTTTATATTGGCGTGAGTATTGGTATTAGCCTGTACCCTGATGATGGAATTGATAGTGAAACATTAATTAAAAATGCTGATTCAGCCATGTATTATTCAAAAAATAAGAGTAAAAACCAATACAGTTATTTTACCTCAGAATTAAATCAATATTCTAAAAGGCGCTTCAAGTTAGAAAATGCCCTAAGAGTCGCATTATCGAAAAAAGAAATTTTTATTGTTTACCAACCCCAGATAGACCTTAAACAAAGGGAAGTTTATGG
>WTAX01000244.1 GCA_013139395.1 Gammaproteobacteria bacterium
TCGTTAAATTATTAATTTCTTAAAGAAATAACAGGCCAGTTATGAGCATTAGCATAGGCCTTGAGTTTATCATCAGGATCAACAGCAACCGGATGAGTTACTTTCAGTAATAAAGGCAGATCATTTACTGAATCACTATAAAAATGACTATTCTCTAATGAAAAGTTATTCTCCTGCATCCACTGTGACAAACGTTCAACCTTACCATCCTGAAAGCAAGGTATACCTGTTATCTTTCCAGTGTAGGTATCGTTTTTTTGTTCAGGCATTGTGGCAATAATATCATCTACATCAAATTTTTTAGCAATTGGGGCTGTTACAAAATGATTAGTTGCTGTAATTATCAATAAAAAATCATTGTTTAGACGATGTTTCGCTAATAATTTTTCTGCTTGAGGTAACCAGATGGAATCAATTTTCTTTTGCATAAACTCATTATGTAATTTAGACAGTTTAGTCATTGAATGTTGGCTTAAAGGTGCTAGACTAAATTCAAGAAACTCATAAATATCAAGTGTTCCAGCTTTGTATTCATCATAAAACCGTTGATTTTCCTGTTCATATATAACCGGATCGACCAGTTCTTTTTCAACTAAAAATTGCCCCCAAAGATAATCACTATCACCACCTAGAAGCGTATTATCGAGATCAAAGATTGCTAAATTCACTTATACTACCTAAATTACCATAAAAAGAGATTGATTTTACCACTTTTCTTGATAAAAACAGTGATATAATTTATTGTAATTTCGATAATTGGAAACTTTCCAGTTAATTTTATTACAATTCTTTATCGTTTTACTATTTACGGTGTTTAATTTTGATTGATTCAGATGGCTACAGAGCAAATGTTGGCATCATCATTTTTAATGATGATGGTAAGTTGTTCTGGGCGCGCAGAATTGGTCAGGATGCCTGGCAGTTTCCTCAGGGAGGTATTGCTTATGCTGAGTCTCCAGAGCAGGCAGTTTATCGAGAATTGGTTGAAGAAACCGGATTAACAGTAAAAGATGTACAAATTGTTGCGCAAACTGAAGGTTGGTTGCGCTACAACTTGCCAGAACATCTTGTTCGTCGCTACAAACGTCCTATCTGTATTGGTCAAAAACAAAAGTGGTTCATGCTTCGTTTGCTAACAAATGATGCAGCTGTTTCGCTTGATAAAAATAAACGACCAGAATTTGATGTTTGGAAATGGACTGACTATTGGACACCATTAAATGAAGTGATTTCATTTAAAAGAGATGTTTACAGACAGGCATTAGAATTTTTTGAACCGACATTAGATTTGCAAATAAAATAAGTACTTAAGGGGGGGGATAATTTATGTTGCAAACTTTGCGACGAATTGTTCAGGAAGTTAATTCAACCAGAGATCTAAACCAGGTTCTGGAAATCATTGTCCAAAGAGTAAAAAAAGCAATTGAAGCCGATGTTTGTTCAATTTATCTGTATGATAGTGATGAAAGCAAATTTATTCTTATGGCAACAGATGGCCTGAATGACAAGCTTGTAGGCAAGGTACAAATGGCGCATGGTGCTGGACTGGTCAGCCTGGTCGCACAAAGAGCTGATCCACTTAATCTTGATGATGCCCAGGAACATCCCAGATTTGAATTATTCACCGCTCTAAATGAAGAACGTTATCATGGTTTCACTGGTATCCCCATTACTCACCATCGTGAAGTATTAGGTGTACTCGTTGCTCAATCTGAATCACGTATGCGTTTTTCTCAAGATGTTGTTAATTTTCTTGTTACAATTGCTGCTCAATTAGCGGGTTCAATTATTAACGCGCAGGCGACCAAACAAATTTCTGCTCTTTCTAAAGAAACACAATCTAATCAAAACACCTCTAGAATTCATCAAGATCACCGTCCCTTGACCGGGCAGCCGGGTTCTCCTGGCGTGGCAGTAGGTAAGGCGGTTTCTATTACCTCTTCTTTTTCTCTAAATACTGTACCTGACAGACCTGCAGAAAATATTGAAGACGAAACAATTGTGTTTCGTTTAGCACTGGAATCTGTTCGACAAGATATTAAGTCATTATCATTCCAATTATTGTCAGATGGACTGCCTACTGAAGACGTTGCCATATTTGATGCTTATTTGCTGATGCTGGATTCCAATACCCTGATTGAAAGTACTATTGGAAAAATACAAAAAGGCAACTGGGCTGCCGGGGCTTTGCGAGAAACAATTTCAGAGCATATCAAATTATTTAGTGAAATGGATAACCCCTATCTTCAGGAACGAGTTAAAGATATTAGAGATTTAGGCCAGTGTATATTTAACCAGATGCATGGCATCAATGATCTTCCAGTTCACAAACTTTCTAAAGATACTATCATTGTTGCAGAAGATATTTCTGCAACACTCCTGGCGGATATTGAAAAAACAAATATATCAGGAATTGTACTCAAACGTGGTTCAAGAACCTCACATGTTGCTATATTGGCAAGAGCGATGGGGATTCCTACCGTTGTCGGAGTTAATGAATTGCCCGTAATGCAGCTGGATGGTAGTCAATTGGTTGTTGATGGCTACAATGGTAAAGTTTATATTTCACCACCCGAGAGTATCCTTAGTGAATACTCTCGTTTAGTTTCTCAAGAAGATGAACTTTCTCAGGAATTAAGAGCGCTATCTGGCAAACCTGCAACCACTATAGATGAAGTTAATATCCCCCTCTATGCTAATAGTGGTTTAGTTGCAGGTATTACACCCAGTAAAGAAAGTGGTGCAGAAGGAATAGGCCTTTATAGAACAGAATACCCTTTTATGATCAGGCAGAGATTTCCTGGAGAAGAAGAACAAAGTAAAATTTATCGAGAAGTGATGGAGGCATTGGCACCAAGACCCGTTGTTTTAAGAACACTTGATATTGGCGGTGACAAATCCCTGAGTTATTTCCCCATTGAAGAGGATAATCCGTTTCTGGGTTGGCGAGGCATACGAGTGACACTCGATCATCCAGAAATTTTTATGATTCAGTTACGCGCAATGTTGATTGCCAGTATAGGATTAAATAACTTACATATTTTATTTCCAATGGTCAGCAAGGTGAGTGAAGTCGAAGATGCAAAAAATTTACTAGAACGTGCTTACCAGGAGGTATTAGCTGAAGGGCATGAAGTAGAGATGCCCAAAGTCGGTGTAATGGTTGAAGTTCCTTCCATTGTTTTCCAAATGAGACAAATAGCATCCCTTGTTGATTTTGTTTCAATTGGAACTAATGACCTAATACAATATTTAATGGCAGTTGACAGAAATAATGCCAATGTTGCCGACCTGTATGAATCATTAAATCCAGCAGTACTAATAGCAATCAAACAAGTAATAGATGAAGCACACAAAGAAAATGTACCTGTTAGTGTTTGCGGAGAAATGGCTGGTGATCCACTGGCAGCAATTCTGTTGCTCGGAATGTCAATTGATTCATTAAGTACCAGTGTGGCATCTTTACCCAGAGTCAAATGGATGATTAGAAATTTTTCATTTAGTGAAGCAAAAGAACTAGTCGATAAAGCTTTGACGATGAAAAATGCCGATCTTATTAAAAACATGTTAACAACAAGCATGGAAAACAAAGGACTAGGGGGACTAATTCGAGCTGGTCGTTAGGCAGAGTTGAGATTTATTTCTTACTCTGCCTTATCCTGCGTTAGGCAGAGTTGAGGTTTACCTCTTACTTTTTTTACTCTGGCAGATAAATTTGAAGCATATTTCTTACTCTAATTTATCCTGTACTAGACATATAAAATATTAACATCTATTATTATCAGACACTTAGAAATTAATAAAAAAATATTGTAAGTTAATTTTTAAAAAGTGTTGACGGCAGATGAATACTGCGTATAATACACCACTCATTCAGCGGCACTCTTAGTTAACACTAAGGAAATTGTTGAATAAACAGTCACTTAGGCGTAAGCCTGATGAACTGATTGCTCTTTAAAAAGAAATCGAACAATTTGTGTGAGTTCTTACCAATCGACCTTTAACGTCAGTTTACTGATGTTAGAAGTCACAAAATTGAAAGAACTCAAACAAAGTCAAAAA
>WTAX01000067.1 GCA_013139395.1 Gammaproteobacteria bacterium
ATAACACTTATTAAGCCCATGGTCACTTATTTTTCTAACTTTGAGAACTCGCTGCGCTCAAACAATCAAAGTCAGAAAAATAAGCAACCACAGGCTTTTTGTAAATAATACGCTGAATAGTTACTAAAAGTGTATGATTTATTGTCACTACTCAGACTCTTGTTAACCAAAAGTCTATACTTGCTTACTAAATAACTGTTCCTAAATAGTATACATGGAGCATCAGAAACTATCATTTATTATTGGGTGATTTTATGCCAATATGAGCCCAATAATGAGTGACAGGTTCTGATGCGAATAGTAAATGAATAATGCTCACGTGTTGGAACACTTATTGAGCCTGATTACCATGAGATTTTAATGTAATAACAGCTTCACTGGTAGAATAATAAACATTAAATGTCGAACAACAGCCATAAGGGACCTCAATATTGTGCATTGCTTGAACAGGCATCTTAAGCACTTCAGCCAATATCATTTTTTGTACACCGCCATGACTTACCAGTAAACAATTTTTTCCTCTTTGAGATGCTATTAACTCATGCCAGAATGAAATAACACGTTGTTGAAAATCCAGCACAGGTTCACCTTCAGGCGGCGTATTTTCTACTGGATTTTGCCAGAAATTTGTTAATCTATTATTTGCCTCCGTGGCAATTTTTTCTACCGATTGACCTTCCCATTGACCAAAATTTATTTCTTTTAATGCATCTATTTTCTGTATTGGTAATGAACGCTGAGAAGCCATTTTTTCTGCAAAGTCAACACAGCGTCGTAAAGGTGAAGATAAAATAAGATCAATATTTTCTATGTTCTCAATGGCCGCATTCATCTGCTGCCAACCTGCTTCTGTCAACAAATCATCGGTGATACCCCGAAAAATAGCCCCCCCTTCCGGTTCTCCATGCCGTAACAGGCTTATTGTGGATTTTTCTTGTTTCATATAACCTAAGCCAGTTTTTCACTGACATCTGCACTAGCAAAGCTGGCCATATCAGTATGCAATAAACAGGCAGAACGAATTAATGGATACGCAAGTGCTGCGCCGCTCGCTTCACCCAGACGCATGTTAAACTCTAAAAGCGGCTTAACGCCCATAATCTCCAGCACCTTTTTATGCCCTTGTTCAGCCGATTGATGAGAAAAGATTAACCAGGCTTTACACTGTGGATTAATTCGCACGGCGAATAAGGCTGCTACACTACAAATAAAGCCATCAACAAGAGCGACAATACCTTGCTGAGCACAGCGAATATAAGTGGCTGTCAGTGCCGCAATTTCAAAGCCGCCGAATGATTGTAAGATTTCTAATGGTGTTGCTAAGTGATTTGCATGATTTTTTAATGATGCTTCAATAATAGCAACTTTATGCTTCATACCATTATCATCAAGCCCCGTACCAACCCCGGCAATCACTTCCGGCGCATTGCCTTCAAGTGCGCAGACCAAAGCAGCAGCACTTGTGGTATTGGCAATACCCATTTCTCCGGCAATTAATAATTCACAGCCGTCAGATTTTGCCTGTTCTACTTTATTTTTGGCCACATCAAAGGCTTTAATCAGTTGTTCATCATTCATAGCCTGATGCTGTAAAAAGTTTTTAGTCCCTGGCGCTATAATATGTTTTTCAACTGCCATTAAATCCGGCAACTCCGAAACCAGTCCCAGATTAATCACTTGTAAAGGAAGCCCATGTTGATGAGATAATACACAAATAGCCGCACCACCGGCGGAAAAATTTTTCACCATTTCAGCCGTGACCGCCTGAGGAAATGCAGAAACATTTTCTTGTGCAATACCATGATCAGCTGCATAAATAAAAACCTGAGCCTGATCAACACGGGGATATTGCGTTTTCTGCAGAGCCGCTATAGTCACAGCAATAGATTCAAGTACCCCAAGCGAACCCTGTGGTTTGGTTAATAGATTTTGATGCTTTTGTGCCTGTTGAATATCAGCATCTAATAGTGTATTTATTGGCTTTGTTAACCACTGGCTCATCGTATCACTCCGGAGACTTTAAGGTTTGCTCAAGCCCTGCAACGACCAACGTCACACGTTCACTCATTTGCGCTATTGTCTGATGCAGCAAACCTGCTTCATCAACATAACGCCTGGTCAGCTCACCCATCGGTACAACCCCTAAGCCGGTCTCATTACTCACTAATAGTATATGAGCTTGTGATTGTTGTAATTGTTTAATCAATTTTTGTTTTTCAAGTGAGTAGACGTCAGGATCAGGTTCACAAAGTAAGTTAGTCAGCCACATAGTCAAACATTCAATCAGGATAATGCTGTCAGTATCATTATATGTTTTTAACACATCAGATAATTTGAGGGGTTCTTCAACAAGCAGCCAGTGTTCAGGACGTCTTAGCTTATGCAGTTCAACCCGCTCTGTCATTTCATCGTCATACACTCTGGCAGTTGCCACATAAACCATTTTTTTATCAGTTGACTGGTTATTTTCATAGGCTGATTGAGCCCTTAATTCAGCAACCCGGCTTTTTCCCGAGCGAGCGCCGCCAAGAATTAATTCTATCAATTCATTTCTCTGGTCTGGAATTAAAAAATTTAGTGGTTATGCTTTTGAACCTGGAGCAATAACAACACAACGATTTCTACCCTCATCTTTTGCCTGATAGAGTGCCTTATCTGCACGCTGAAATGCTGCTGCAGTTGTGTCATTCTCTATAAACAAGCTAATACCACAGGAAATAGTGATTTTCACCTGACTTCCCTGGTAATGAAACTCCAGATTTTCTACTGATGAACGAATTTTTTCAGCAATTTTATAACCTCCTGCTAAAGAGGTTTCCGGCATCAGGCCGACAAATTCTTCACCACCATAACGGGCAATAAAATCAGTTTCACGAAGATTTTTTTGTAATAAACCGGCGACAACTTTTAACACCTTATCTCCTGCCTGGTGTCCATAGCTATCATTCACTTTTTTGAAAAAGTCGATATCCCACACCATAATAAGCAATGTTGAATTATAACGCTTCCAACGAGCAAATTCCTGAACCAGACGTTCATCATATGCCAGCCGATTAGGCAGCTGGGTCAATGGATCAATCAGCGCCTTATTTTGTGAATCAATGACTTGTTGGCGCAGCTTACTGCTTTCACATTCAAGTTGTTTTAATTGTTCTGAAAGTTGCTGGTTTTGTTGTTCAACTCGTAAAACACGTTCATCTTCTTCACTTCGATGGGAATTAATATGACTGAGTATTTTATCCAGATGTGATTGTACAGCTTCTTCCATTTCTTCAATATTATTAATTGAAGAAACCGTATGCCCGATATCTTTAACCTGCTCTTTTACCGCATTATCTAAGTCAATACCACTTTGATATGAGTATTGATTTTCTTTTAAATTATTTTGCAGATAGCGATCAACTTCTTCTAAACGTCCTGTCAGTTTCTTTAAAAAATTCTCAAATTCTTTTTGTTCACGCTTCACATTATGGCGCATTTTACCGATCAATTCAGCAATCGATTTTAACGCTTGAGGTAATTGCTCAGTGCTCACACCATGAGAAAAGTCTTCTTTTAATTGTTCTGCTTTTTCTTTGACGTCATCTTCAAGTGGTAAAAATTCTATCAGACGAATTAATAAATCATTATGATCTAAAATAGTATTAATAGCATCATTATCAGAACAGTCAATAAGCCCTGAATCTTTGAGAATATCTTGTAAATCACCCAATAAAACATGAATTTCTTTTGTTGGTTTTACTTCAAATATTTTGTCTTTTAGTTGTTCCCTGGCTTCATTATTTATCTCAAGACCATCAATAATTGATTCGAGCACAGTTTGCACCGTTGTAACAACGCTGGTTATTTGCTCTTGATTTAAAGCAGCTATTTGCTCTTCCTGAATTTTTTTTGTCTGTTTATCAGCAGCAGGTTCAGTTGAGGGCTTTTGCTTAGTTAATGACTCTTGATCAGTTGAAGACTCCTGCTCAGCTAAAGGCTTCTGTGCTGCCAGTATATCTTCATGGGTAAAATCTTTCTGATCGAGTGTATCTTCTATACTTTGAGACGTTTCATTATTATGACCTGAAAATAAATTTTTAAAAAAACCTCCCTTAGATGATTGACCTTTATCAGAATTATTTTCATTCTCCAGGATAGCTTGCTGAACAACATCTGATAATAATCCAGTAAAATCACTGACTAATTCTTTTTGCTCCGGTGGATTTTTTGCCTTCAATTGTTTTAATAATTTACGTGATTTTTTCTCTACTTTTCCAGATAAATTCATTTGTGTAATAATTTTCAGCAAAAAACCAGCATCACCTTTTGGACCATCCTTTGCCATTTTGTCCAATTTAACAATTTCTTTTGATACACTTTCTAAGATCAGTTCAATTGCCCGATTATCTTTACCTTTTCGTATGGCGGTGCGCAGTTGCCCCAGATCATTATCCAGACTCTTACTATTACCTTCTGCAGCAATAGTTAACCTTGATATGGCCTGTTTAAATAAATCTTCCAGATCTCCCCATTGTTTTTCACGACGCTCAATATCATCAAGACTATCGTAATATTTTTGTTTCCATTGTAAATTATTATCAGTCATAATTAATTTCTATTGAGGCTTAAAATAAAAAATGTACATTTCAATTATAGTTTAATTAAAGCAAAAAAAAAGCATAAGGAAAACCTTACGCCTTATGCTTTTTTTTAATTTAAACTGACATTTTTCATCCATCAGTTTAAAAGCCCCTTTTTAATGAATTATTTTTTTGCTTCTTTTTCGATTTTTTCTGAAAGAGAATCAACTACTTTGAAAACATTAGCATGACTTTGAGCTAATGTACCATTAGTACGGTATTTACCCTGTACAACGACATTAGGTACTGATTTAATACCATAGGCAGTTGTCATAGTTTTTGCGCGACGTGTTTTAGCGGCGACTGTAAAAGAATTCAATGCTTTTTCAAGATCTTCGGCACTCACTCCATTTTTTTCAAAGAGCGCTTTTAAGTCCTCAAATGAGCGTACGTTTTTACCCTCGCCATGCATTGCTTCAAAAATAGCAATATGCATCTTATCCTGCACACCCAACACTTCTGATGCATAATACAGGGTAGCCAATGCTTCCCAGTTTTTACTGAAAACAGCTGGTACCTGAATAAACTCAATATTATCCGACTTAGTTTCTTTCCATTTATCAACATAAGGCTCAAAACGATAACAATGCGGACAGCCATAAGAGAAAAATTCAATGACTTCAACCTTACCATCAGTAGGCGCTGGCTGAATTTTTGTCAAAACCTCGTATTCAATTCCCTCATCATAATCAGCCCAGGCCAGGCTGCTTAAACCCAGTACCATTAACAATGTAACCATTATGCGCATATTACTTTCCTTTTTTCTATCATTATTATTTTAAAATACTTAATAGCCTGCAGCCCACCATCAGTGCCTGCAGCTCACCATAAGTGCCTACAGCTCACCATAAGAGTGTAAACCGGACAAAAACATATTAACACCAATAAAGGCAAAAAGTGTGACAAACAAACCAATTATAGCCCACCATGCCAATGGACGACCACGCCAGCCTTTAGTGAGCCTCAAATGCAGCCATGCCGCATAGTTCAACCAGACAATTAATGCCCAGGTTTCTTTAGGATCCCATGACCAGTAACCACCCCATGCTTCAGCTGCCCACATAGCACCTAAAATAGTGGCTAAGGTGAAAAAGGCAAATCCCAGAGCGATAGACTTGTACATAACATCATCCATAATCTCCAGAGCAGGGATACGGTTGATAATAGCGCCATTTCTGCCATGCTTAATCATTGAATCTTTAATCAAATAAGCAACCCCCAGCATCGCTGCTAAAGCAAAAGCACCATAACCCACAAAATTAGCCGGTACATGTATTTTCATCCAGTAACTTTGTAAGGCGGGTACTAAAGGCTGAATTTCACTGGCACCACGGGCACCAAATCCATACCAGAGTAAAAATGCCACGGCCGAACTAATCACTAATAAAACAAAGCCGCCCATATTATAGGTTTTAATTTTACCTTCATAATAAAGATAAAGTAGTGCCGTAATAATGGAAAATAGAATGAACACTTCATATAAATTACTCACCGGAATATGACCGATATCGACATGAATCAAATAAGATTCACGCCAGCGGACCATCAAACCGACCAGACCCATTACCGTTGCTGACCAGGTCATTGCAGAAGC
>WTAX01000389.1 GCA_013139395.1 Gammaproteobacteria bacterium
AATTCTTTGATGATATGAAACAGAATATCGGTTAATAAGTAATTTCAAGTATAGTTAAAGTTTAAAGGCGTAAAGAACAGATGATCTTTACGCCTTTGTCGTTTAATATGACATTAATTAATAAGGGGACTACTCTTTTATCCTTAAGATTCAGTGCATAAGGCTGTTGTAGTAGATGCCAACTGATTATTCTAGGTTTAAGTGAAGGGTGGGGATAAATAGATGAATTTAAGGAAGGTCTATGAAAATTAATCACATACTAAAAAACTATTTTAAAACATTAATAAATTCACTATCAGGAAAAAATGTACCCAGTGAATCCCGTCGCTTAGCCTTGTCAAAGCTGCTGGCAACCGGCGGCGCAGTGGCTCTGGGGGCCTCTGCAAGCACAGCGAATGCCCATAAAATTGACACTGCTGAGGAAAAAGACGAACGTTTTCCTGGTGATCCGCCACAACATTTTATTGTCTATCAACTCAATGAATCTGAGCATGAATATCACCAGCATGTATTAAATTCAGTGGGTGCTATGATTGGCCGCTATGAAGATAATATTGATATCGTTGTTGCCTGTTTTGGTAAGGGAATTCATGTACTTGCTAAAGAGCCGGGCCGTCCGGTACATGATTCTATTAAAGAAAAAATAGAAAGTCTCGCCGGGCAGGGTGTTAAGTTTCATGCCTGCGGCCGTACCTTAAAGTCAATGAAATGGACAGAAAAAGACATGCTTCCTTTTGCCAAAATGGTTGAAGTGGGCGTGGCAGATATTATGGAATTACAAGAACAAAACTATGCTTACTTCTCCTGGTAATGAGACCTGGTAATAAATTTTGTAGTACAAGCATTTAGGTAAATAATAGTTAATTAACGAGAAATAAATGACAAATATTTTGATCACCGGTGCTGCCGGACGTATGGGAAGAAACCTGATCACTGCTGTTGATGAAGCAGACGGTGCCAATCTGACAGCGGCTACAGAACGTCAGGGCAGCAGTATGGTCGGTGTTGATGCAGGAGAGCTGGCCGGTCTGGAAAAAAATAATATCGTTCTGATTGATGACATCAATAATGCCCTGGATCAGTTCGATGTGTGTATTGATTTTACGGCACCCGCCGTCACCATTGAAAATATTAAAGCCTGCCGAGCGGCTGGTCGAAAAATGGTCATAGGTACTACAGGTTTTACTGATGAGCAAAAGCAAGTCATTCAGGATGCAGCACAGGATATAGCCATTGTTTTTGCACCTAATATGAGCGTTGGTGTAAATTTAACATTTAAACTTCTGGATATTGCTGCTCGTGTTTTAGGTGATACGGTTGATATTGAAGTCATCGAAGCACATCACCGCCACAAAGTGGATGCCCCTTCAGGCACCGCACTGCGTATGGGTGAAGTGGTCGCTGATGCTTTAGGTCGTGATTTAAAAGACTGTGCAGTTTATGGTCGTCAAGGGCAAACCGGCGAACGTGACAGACAAACCATTGGTTTTGAAACCATTCGAGCCGGTGACATTGTTGGTGAACATACGGTTATGTTTGCTGATATTGGTGAACGGGTCGAGATCACTCACAAAGCCTCAAGCCGTATGACTTTTGCTAATGGTGCAGTGCGCGCCGCACAATGGCTCAACGATCATGATAAAGGCTTATTTGATATGCAGGATGTTTTGGGCTTAAGAGACTGAATCTCTTAATAATCAGTTAACATCAACTCGCTGCAGAAAAACGTGCTGAACCCGAATAATTCGTTTTTCTGAGTGAGTATCCTTTAACCTGCATTAACAACAGTCCCCTGCTAACTCAATATATTCTAGAAGTAATGTCAATTTATTCTATCCGACTTTCATCACCCCAATAAAATATTTAAAAAAACTTATTTTTTGCAATTTATTGTAGACATAATGAAAGTCGGTTCTATTACTCATAATTTAGGTTTAAGAAAATACGATAGTCAGTTTGACATATGGCGAGTTTGACATATATTTAAAAAATAGGAAAAAAATATTTATTAAAGAATTATATTTACTTGCCGATTAAAATAATAATAAAAAATTTAGCTGTATTACTTCATTTATCAAATGAGATGGACTTATCTAAGTTAAAAACAAAGGATCCGTATGACTATTAAATTTAAATTATTACTCATTTCTGGTGGTATTGCGGTAGCAATGCTGCTTTCTATTGCTTCTATGTACTGGTCAGTCAATACGATAAACAGCTTGACTGAAACTCAAAATATTAATCATCAATTATTATCTAATATGCTGATGCTCAGACGTAATGAAAAGGATTTCTTACTTAGAAATGATCTCAAATACCTGGACAAGTATAATAAAAATTTTATTATCATGCAGGAGAACATCTCTCAACTAAGCGTATTACTCAATAGTAATAATATTACGATTGATAATTATGATTCTCTCAGCACTATTTTGAATACTTACCGATCACGATTTCATCAACTGGTGGATCTTTCTAAACAAATTGGACTGAACCCGAAGTCAGGGCAAAGAGGAAGCCTTAGAGATTCAGTACATAAGGCAGAATCAATTCTTAAAGAAATGAATGATTATAAGTTGCTTAAAGATATGCTAATGCTCAGACGTAATGAAAAAGATTTTTTATTGCGTAAGAATGCTAAGTATATTGATAAATTCAATAATAATTTTAAAATTTTAATTGCAGATATTAATGATTCAGATATTAACGATACTGATAAAGATATGTTATTAAAACATATCAATACCTATAAAAAAGACTTTTTACAATTATCAGTATTAACAGAAAAAAAAGGCTTTGGCCCTAAACTGGGTGTTTTAGGTGAAATGCGCCACACCATTCATCAAAGTGAAGATCTCCTGAAACAAATGAGCAGCCAAATTGAAGAAACGATACAAAGCACGAGTGATTCAATACAAACAATGAATTTAATAATATCTTTAGTTATTGCTCTTGTTATTGTTAGCTTTACTCTATTCTCTGCACAAACGATTATTCGCTCTTTGGCAGGTTTTCTGGAAACATTAAAAGAAGTGTCTCATACGGGTAATTTAGCATTGCGAGTGGACGTTCAAGGTAATGATGAAATTTCTGAAGTTGGTGTGACTTTGAATAAGATGCTTTCTGAATTTCAGGGAATTGTTCAGCGTTTGCAGATTGCTTCAGCAGATCTTAGTGAATATTCTCAACAATTTATGTCTATCAGGACAAATACGTTTAGTAATGTAGAAAAACAGCAATTGGAAACAGAGCAAGTGAGTATTGCAATGACAGAGCTGAGTACTTCTGCCAGAAACATTGCTCAAAATACCACGTTAACTGCTGAGGCATCAAAACAAGCTAATACTATAAGTAATGAAGGAAAAAATATTGTTGATAGTTCAATCCATTCAACTCAATCTTTGGAAAGTGTGATCAACAATGCCAGTCATGTTATTCAGAAATTAGGCGAAGATAGTAATAGTATTGGCGGGATTCTGGAAGTGATTCGAGGTATTGCTGAGCAAACAAATTTACTGGCACTTAATGCCGCCATTGAAGCCGCTCGTGCCGGAGAGCAGGGACGTGGTTTTGCCGTGGTTGCAGATGAAGTTCGAACACTGGCCCAAAAAACACAGGATTCTATTAGTGAAATTGAAGCGATGATCAGCAGTTTGCAAAATGGATCTAACATGGCTATAGAAGCAATTACTCAAGGTAAAGATGGAGTGACCAGCAATGTTAAGCAAATTAGCAAGGCGGGTGATTCGCTCGTGACTATTGTGACTGAGCTAAATTCAATTAACCAGATGAGTCAGGAAAATGTTGTTGCTACTGAAGCGCAAAGTGCTGTTGCAGAAGATGTTAATAAAAGTGTGCTGGCTATTAAAGAGCTGGGCTCTTTGATGGTGGAAAATATTGAGCAGCTTAAGCAATCCGGTGA
>WTAX01000149.1 GCA_013139395.1 Gammaproteobacteria bacterium
CGGAAAATCCATTTTGGCCATATTTCCCTATCATTTTCATTTAATAGCGCAACTATTGGCTTCAAATGATAGAAAAATCTGACTCAAAATGGCTTTCCCTCGCTACGGCTTCTATTCTCGGACAAGCTCCTAGTTTAGCACACAGCAGCAGTACTGTTCGTCAGCTTATAAAATCCTGGGCATTCGAATAAAAATTGTCAGATTTGATTTTAAACAAACAAAATATAGAGTAAAATTTAGCTCCATTTCAAGATAGTAATCTAACTAAGGATATTTTTATGATTAAATCATTTTCCCTTGCTTGCTTAGTCACAGCTTCACTCTCTTTTATAGCATTCAATGCACAAGCTGAAACAACAGGTATTCCAAGCGGCTTTCAACTGCAGGAAGATGCAGAGAAAAAGACCCAAAAAATTAATACCGCCGATTTAAAAAAGATGCTTGATGAAGAATTGGATATGATTCTGATTGATATTCGCACCGCCGCAGAAATTCAAAATATGGATGGCAAAATTGACGCGCCGCAAAATGTCCATATTCCCAGAGGCTGGCTGGAGTTTCGCGTACAGCGAGTGGCTTTAAATAAAGATATCCCTATTGTTGTCTACTGCGGCGGCGGTCTAAGAAGCCCTTTAGCGGCACAAACACTGCAAAATATGGGCTATACCAAGGTAAAAAATTATTCCGAAGGCTTTTTTGGCTGGAAAAAAGCAGGGCTTCCTGTTAAGCCTTAAGTTAGACACGGGATACTAAAATAAACCATAAGGAATTATTATGTTTGAAGTAAATGAATATTTTGACGGTAAGGTAAAATCTATCGCCTTTAATAGCGTCGATGGTGATGCCACTGCTGGAGTTATGGCGGCAGGTGAATATACATTCGGCACGTCAACAATTGAACTCATGACTATCACCAGTGGTCAGATGCAGGTCAAACTGCCGGGCAGTGATGAATGGCAGACTTATCATTCAGGCGATACTTTTCGAGTAGAAGCCAATTTATCCTTTGATGTTAAAATGACAACTGATGTTGCCTATCTTTGTGTCTATAAAAACAGTTAATCCTACGTTCTAAAACCAATGTTCTTTTTCTTTTATTTATAGAAAGAAAAAGAACATTGGCTGCTCTTATAAAATATCTGCTTCAGCCTCTCAAAAACACTATAATAATTATGTTTTTATTATCATCTTAGTCTATACTTATCTTTGGGAAATAAGGAAACCATTTGGACTGAGACTTAATGCGTTTACAATCAAAAATTTTCATTATTACTGCAATCATCTTTTTTTTGCATTTTATAGTTAATACCTATCTGGGTCAGCGCCAAATTCGTGAAGATGTCATTGCTAATATCAAAGAAAATGCACGCACGATTCGTGGTATGTTAATGTCCTACCGTGATGTTTACCAGGAAATTTTTATTGATCACGACATTCCCATTAACGATGTAACCATCAAATTTTTACCTGCTCACGCCATCAGCCGAATATCTCAGGGATTTACCCAATGGGTCGATAATGGACTCACCTTCAATACCGTCTCTGATCGCCCCAGAAACCCCATCAATCAAGCCGATAAGGTTGAACTGGATGCCATGCAGTTTTTTCGTAAAAATGAGGATTCCAGGGAACGCTTTGTTCCCTATCAGACGGAATCCGATGAAAGCTATTATCATTTTAGTCAGCCCATTATCATTAAACCACGCTGCATGAAATGTCATGGAGAAAAAGACGCTGCACCGGCAAGCATTCAGCGACGTTATGATACGGCCTACAACTATAACATTGGTGACTTACGTGGTTTGATCAGCATTAAGTTGCCGGCAAAAATTATTGAACAACGCTCCAGTGAATTATTCCAACGTAATCTCCTCATCCACTCACTGGGTATGTTTTTTTCTTTTTTACTAATTGCCTTACTATTTAACCGCACAGTATTGTCCCGAATACGCGGCCTGCAGCTAGGCTCAGAAAAATTAGCTCGGGGTGACTATGAAACTCAGATTGACTTATCCGGAAATGATGAACTGACTCAAATGGGCTATGCGTTTAACCACATGGCACAAACAATTGCCCAAAGAGAACAGCAGTTAATCAAGCAGCAATCACTCTATTATGCATTAAGTCAGACCAATAAAAGTATCGTACAACTGGATTCAACAGAGAAACTGCTCAATAAAATATGCCGCATTGCCACTAAGCAAAACAATATTATTCTTGCCTGGTTCGGCATGGCTGATTCAGAACACAGCACACTGATACCTGTTGCCAGTGCAGGTCAAACCAATGGTTATCTGGAAAGCATTAATTTATCTCTGCAACCTGACTCACCTCATAGCTTCTGTCCAACCCACACAGCATTCCATCTGCGGGAAATATCCATAAACAATCATTTTCTCAGTGACCCCGATACTGCATTTGCACATATAGAGGCAAAAAAGGCCGGCATTCAGGCTATTGCTTCATTTCCTATAAATAAGAATGACCAAATTATTGGCGTATTTTCTGTTTATTCAGATCAGGAAAATTATTTTACGGATGATATTGTTAATTTATTACACGAGATGTCAAATGATGTTGAATATGCCATACAGCATTATGACTTAAAAGAGCAGCATCTTGAGGCACAACAACAACTGGAACAGTCCTCTAAAGAACTCACAGAATTAAATGATTTAATGCGTATGTTATTGGAATCAACCGGCGAAGGCATCTTTGGCGTTGACAAAAATGGCTGTACATTTGTTAACCATGCCGCTCAGAAAATGTTTGGTTATTCCCTGGCTGAACTAA
Source organism: Gammaproteobacteria bacterium (assembly GCA_013139395.1). GTDB lineage: Bacteria > Pseudomonadota > Gammaproteobacteria > GRL18 > GRL18 > GRL18. Next base: position 2,794 of record WTAX01000149.1, read on the forward strand.
AAGGTCAGTCTATGCATAAACTGACTCATCATAGTCATAGTGACGGCTCTTATTTTCCACGGGAAGATTGTCCCATTTACAATGCCTTTCTCTCTGGTAAATCTTGCCAGGTTGATAATGAAGTATTCTGGCGTAAAGACGGTACTTCCTTTCCAGTTCAATATTCTGCTTATCCTATTCGTGATAACAATCAGGTTATTACCGGCTCAGTAACCATATTCCGTGATATTACAGAAAGCCGGGCAATGACCCAGAAAATGAATTATCTGGCATCACATGATTCTCTGACGTCATTACTCAACCGCTATTCCTTTGAGCAGCGTCTTAGCCAGGCACTGGAAACCTCTCAGTTCGAAGGCACTCAACACGTCGTTTGTTATATCGATCTGGACCAGTTTAAAGTGGTTAATGATACCTGCGGTCATCTGGCCGGTGATGAAATGCTTAAGCTCATTGCTCACATATTAAAAGATATCGTTCGTAAGAATGATGTTTTAGCACGTTTAGGTGGTGACGAATTCGGTCTTTTACTGGAAAATTGTTCCATTGAAAGAGGCCTGCAGATGACGCAAAAAATTTGCCAGTCAATAAAAGATTTCCGTTTTGTCTGGGAAGATAAAATTTTTAATACCGGCTGCAGTATCGGCATTGCCGCAATTACTGAAGATACTCAATCTGTGCAAAGTATTATGAGCACTATTGATGCCTCCTGTTATATTGCTAAAGATAAGGGCAGAAATCAGGTCCATATTAGTTCCAGTGATGATACTGAAACAGTTAAACATCAGGGTGAGATGCAGTGGGTCTCTGAAATTAGAAAAGCACTGGAAGATGATCGTTTTCTTCTCTATAAGCAAACCA
>WTAX01000299.1 GCA_013139395.1 Gammaproteobacteria bacterium
TATCTCAATGGAAAATATGATGACTTTTTTATTTTGGCAGAGTAAAACAGCAAGTGAATTGACTACCTTTGCCTGTTTTACTTTCTATTTCCAGAACGGCTTGATGGTGGTTCATGATATGTTTCACAATAGATAAACCCAGGCCGGTGCCGCCTTCACTGCGTGAACGGCCTTTATCGATGCGATAAAAGCGTTCAGTGAGGCGTTGCAGATGTTGTGCTTCAATACCTTCGCCATTATCCTTTACAGAAAAATAAGCCTTATTATTTTTTTTATACCAGCGTATTTTAATGAGTCCTTTTTCCGGAGTGTAACGAATAGCATTACTGATTAAGTTGGTGAAGACACTGCGCAGTTCGGTCTCATTACCTGCTATCATCAGTTTATTATCTAATTCAATGTCTATCTGGTGTTGCTTTCCTACATTCAGTACCCGGGCATCATTAATAATGGTTTCAATGATAGTTGCTATGGGTAATAGAATGCTGCTAATTTGTTTGTCGGTATCGGCTTCGAGTTTTGACAGTATCAAGAGGTCCTGAATCAGGTTCTCCATTCGATGAGATTGTTTCTGCATAGTCTGTATGGGAGATAAAAATGTTTCATCTTGTGCAAAACGTTCCTCAAATGTTTCAAGATAACCGCTAATGACGGTGAGTGGTGTGCGTAATTCATGAGAGACATTAGCAATAAAATCAGCTCTCATTTTATCAATCCAGTAAAGTCGGCTAATGTCTCTGGCCAAAAGTAATCTGGAACCTTTGATATAGGGTTTTATTCTAATAGAATAAATTCTATTTTTATCTATGGGAGAATGTAATTCGATTTGATCTTCTTCATGGCCATCTGTTAACAAATCCTCTAATGCGGGATCTGATAATATTTTGGTTATTTTCTTACCTATAGATTTTTTCTTTTTTAAACCTAAAAATAACAGAGCATTTTTGTTAAACCACTCGATTTCATTATCCTGATTTAAAATCACTACGGAATCAGGAATTACATTAAAAAAAGCTCGATAATTATCTAAAAATTTAATTAATTTTTTCTGTCTGTTGCGACTGGTTTGCTGCAGCTTGATAAGTTGATTACAGATCTCTCGCCAAACACCAATAGTTATTATCAGGTGAGAACATTTTTTTGATCTTAACCAGTCAACTAATTGAAACAGGTGATAGAAATGCCAGAAGAGATATAACAATAAACCTAATGAAAAAATTTGCCAGCTATTTCCTGTTGATTTACTCAGATGAAAAGACAAAACTAACAACAGTGAAACCACCAGGATTTCTATGATTAAAGCAAAAATAAGTTTATTAGAATTCATAAGTTTTTACGTGAATCTGGCTAAATAACTGTTCCTAAATGGTATACATGGAGCATCAGAAACTGTCACTTATTATTTGGTGATTTTATGCCAATATGAGCCCAATAGTGAGTGACAGTTTCTGATGCGAATAGTAAATGAATAATGCTCACGTGTTGGAACACATATTTAGCGGCTATTAGAGACAAAAAAGATTATTCTTGTGCAGAAAAACGGTAGCCGCTGCCTCTGATTGTTTGTACCAGATGTTCTTGTTTATGTTCAGCCAGAACTTTTCTTAAACGACGAATATGTACATCAACGGTTCGTTCTTCAACATAAACATCTCCTCCCCAAACTCGGTCTAATAGTTGTGAGCGTGAATAAACACGATCGGGATGATGCATAAAATAAGATAATAATTTGTATTCAAGAGGTCCAAGAGCCACTTTTTTTCCTAAACAGGAAATTCGTTTATTTTCTTCATTGAGCTCTAAATCAGCCATGCTGATGATTTCAACCTTATCACCACCTGTGCGTCTAAGTACAGCATTAATTCGGGCAATGAGTTCCTTGGTTGAAAAAGGTTTAACGACATAGTCATCCATGCCGGCATTGAGGCCCTTGATTTTGTCTTTTTCTTCTGACTTTGCTGTCAGCATTATGATGGGTATTTTAGCTGCGTCACCATTTATGCCCGGGGCATCTGTAGAGCGTAATTCTTTGGCAAAATCGACGCCATTCATACCCGGCAGCATCCAGTCTAAAAGGATTAAATCAGGTGTCTGGTTTACTATTTTCTCACGAGCCTGATTGACATCTTCTGCCTCATCAAGAATAAAATCACTATTAAAAAATGAAAAACGAACCATCTCACGAATGGCTTTTTCATCTTCTATTATTAAAATATTTTTTTTACTCATATCATTTAATTTTAAAATCTATCAATTTCAATGGCTTCACTAATTAGTGTTCATAGCATTTGGCATTAGTATAATGCGCTTATGATGTAATATTCAATGCCCTATGTGTAAGATTATTGTTATTGTTGTGCGATTTTAAACACTGAATGTTACAGCTTTATGACAAGCATGGCTGAGTATTGCTAATCGGATTTATTCAATGTATCGTTGAAGTCTTTAAATAGACACTATGTAGAGTCAGAGGTTTCTTTTGTTATACGCCCAGCATCTAGCAAAACATATTATTACCCCTAATGCTCGTCTGGATATTTTAAGAGATGTTAATTTTCATCTTAAAGCCGGAGAGTCGATGGCTATTACCGGGGCATCGGGGTCTGGTAAATCAACACTCCTGTCTATACTGGCCGGGTTGGATACACCCAGTTCGGGGCAGGTTAAAATTGCCGGTCATTCGCTGACTGAACTGGATGAAGAGGCCAGAGCGCTGCTTCGACAAAATAAAATTGGTTTTGTCTTTCAATCCTTTCATTTGATCCCGGCTTTAAATGCGCTGGATAATGTCATGTTGCCTTTGGAGTTAAAAGGGCAAAAAAATGCGCAGCAACAGGCATTAGACTTATTAGCAAGGGTAGGTTTATCACAACGTAGTGAGCATAGGCCGGTACAGTTATCCGGAGGTGAGCAGCAGCGAGTGGCTATCGCCAGAGCATTTGCCGGTCAGCCGGAAATATTATTTGCTGATGAACCTACGGGTAATCTGGATCAATTAAGTGGCGAGACTATCATAAAACTATTGTTTGAACTTAATCAGGAGCAGGGCACAACATTGGTTTTAGTAACGCATGATCACTTATTAGCACAAGCCTGTCAGCGACATTTTTATCTGGATCAGGGCTTTTTAAGTGAGCAGTTAAATGAATTTTCTGCTGATGCTTCAGCTGCTCGTTCCGGTTGCTGATGTATGTGGCATATCTTCAGGCTGGCGATTAAATTTTTTAAACGTGAGTTATACAATGGTGAGCTCAGTTTGTTAATGCTGTCTCTGCTGATAGCGACCGGCAGTTTAAGCAGTATCGGGTTTTTAATTGAGCGTATTGATGGTTCTATGAATCATCATGCCAACCAGCTTAATGGCGCCCAGCTGGTGCTGAAGTCCTCCACGGAAGTCCCTGCACTATGGCTGGAAAAAGCACATCAACTACAGCTTAAACAAGCAAAAATGCTGGTGTTTCCCAGTATGCTGGTGGTAAATGATGAATTTAAACTGGCGCAAATTAAAGCCGTATCCGCTAATTTTCCTCTGCAGGGTGAGCTGCTTGTTAAAAAGCAGGACATTAATAATAAAAATATAGTAAATAAAGAGTTAGTACAAATCACAAAAGCACCGCCCGAAGGTGAAATCTGGCTGGATAAACGACTGGCGTTATTTTTTAAGTTGTCATTTGCTCAGCAGTCAACGTCAACATCCACAAATAAACAACTGATTGAATTAGGTGATGCTCAGTTTAAAGCCGCTGGACTGTTAGAACGTGTACCCGGTCAGTCAAACTCCTTGTTTACTATTGCTCCTGCTGCAATGATTAATTTAGCCGATCTGCACAGGACAGCGACTATTCAGCCGGGCAGTCGAGTGGATTATATTTATTTCTTTTCCGGCAATAGCTCAGATGATCGGCAAAGCCTGTCAGATTATCAGCAATGGCTAAAAGCAAAACTGCGCACTGGTCAGTCGCTGCGTACCGGAGTGGAAGACTTTAAGGCGGTTAATGCCAGTTTAAATAAAGCGGCAGATTATCTCTCTCTGGCTGGTGTGTTAACACTCTTATTATCGGCCATTGCTATCGCTATCAGCAGTCATCGTTATGGTCAAAAACAATATAAAAATAATGCGATTATGCTATGCCTTGGCTTTAGTGAAAAAAACATACTATTTATAGAAGTGTCAAAATTAATGACCTTAGCTTTGATAGGGAGCTTTTCTGGTATCGTATTGGGTTATCTGGTGTATCTTGCTTTATTGAGTGTTTTGGGTGACGCCTTGATCCAAAGTGAAAGTCACTTTTTTCTGATGCCTGTTCTGGTCAGTATGACAAGTGGTGTGTTTTTGTTGTTGACTATTTCGATGGCAAATCTGGTGAGAATTAAAAAATTATCACCAATGGGATTGATTAGAAACGATTTGCTGTCCAATGCCAGTATCTCTGAGGTGGTGAATAATAAACTGTTTTATTTGATCAGTGTTGCCGGTCTGGTTTTTATCTCTATCTGGTATAGCGGCAATACTCAGTTAACGCTTATTTTTTATTTAGTCTTATTATTAAGTGCGCTGTTGTTTTATTTTTTTGCAAAGCTTTTGTTAGTGCAGATTATTCACTATGGAAGACGTTTTCAACTGATCAATCGTTTATCATTATTGAATCTGGAGCGTCATAAACCGGCGGTATTGCTGCAGGTAACCAGCTTCAGTCTGATCTTTTCACTCATTATACTTATCTTTCTGGTGCGTACTGAACTGCTTGATAATTGGCAGAAACAATTCCCGCAGGGTACTCCGAATCATTTTGTGATCAATGTGCAGACCTATGAGCGTGCAGCATTTGAATCCTATCTGGAACAACTTCACATAAAGACTCAGGGTTTATACCCTATGATCAGAGGGCGCTTAACTCATATTAATCACTTAGCCATTAATCAGGCCGTACCCGAGGAGGCCAGGTCACATAATGCTCTGCATCGGGAACTTAATTTAAGTGTCAGTGATGCCTTAATGACAGCCAAAAAGTCACCCGATCTGTTGCCGGAGAATACCCCCATATCAATTGAAAAAAATCTGGCCAAAGCGCTTAATATTCATTTAGATGATAGCCTGACATTTAATGTGGGCTCAAACTCTATTACAGGTCGTGTGGTACACATCAGGCAGGTAAAATGGGATTCATTTCAGCCGAATTTTTATATTATTTTCTCGCCGGGACTTGTCGAAAAATACCCGATGAGCTGGATTGCCAGTTTTTATCTTGGGCAGGATGATAAGCATCAGTTAAATCAACTCATGGCACAATTTCCAGGCATTACCATTATTGAGGTGGACGAAGTCTTAAGAGAAATTCAGTTTATTATTAATAAAGTCTCAGCAGCCATTGAAGTGATTTTTATTTTTATCGTGATTGCCGGAGCGTTAATTTTAAGTGCTTCTTTATCATCAACCATGGCTTCAAGAATGTATGAAAACGCAATTATCCGAACTCTGGGTGCCAG
>WTAX01000548.1 GCA_013139395.1 Gammaproteobacteria bacterium
ACTCACAGAAGAAAGTTTGTGCAAATGACTTGCAAAATCAGAGCTGCCTGAAAGGCTGCTGTTAGTGGCTTTGTCAACTAAAAATGGCTGATTGTTGGTGTTTTGAATCTGCATAATGCACTCTCATATCATAACTCTTATATATAAGACAAGCATAAAATGTGCCAGATAAGTTATGGTGAATCAGAAGTCATTACAAATTGTTTTTCGAAGTCATCTGCTTTCATAGGTTTGTAAAAATAATAGCCTTGAATAGAATCACAGCTGGTTGTTTTTAAGAAATCAAGCTGATATTTGTACTCCACGCCTTCGGCAATGGTTTGCAGATTAAACTGATGTGCGAGTTCAATAATTGCCTTGGTGATGGCGGTATTATTTTGATCATCAGGTATACCATCAATAAAACTCTTATCAATTTTTAAGGTATCAATGGGGAGTTGTTTCAGGTAGCTCATGGAAGAATAACCCGTACCAAAATCATCAATAGAGAGTTTAATGCCCAGGGATTTCAGGTGGATGAGTTTATCAATGCTTTCCTGAGTATTAGTCATTAGAGCCGATTCAGTTAATTCCAGCTCCAGATATTCAGGCTTAAAATCAATCTCAGAGAGTAAAGACTCTATGTCTTGTACAAAGCATTTTTTCTGGAAGTGAACTGCAGAAATATTAATAGCTACCCGAAATGCTTGTTTAGACTGTTCATTCCAGAATTTGACTTGCGTGAGAGCAACGCGTAATACAAAATTCTCCAGCTCCAGAATTTGGTGTGACTCTTCAGCAAGGGGAATAAATTTACTGACAGGCACGGGACCAAACTGGTGACTATGCCAACGTATTAATACCTCCATGCTGGAAACCTGTTCATCCTGACAGCTTACTTGTGGTTGATAGACAAGGTAGAGTTCATTTTTATCAATTGCGGTTTTTAATGCGGTGGCTAGAATAAATTTTTTGGCTTTTTTCTCATAGAGTGTATTGTTATAAAAATGATACGAGTTCTTGCCATTTTCTTTAGCATGGTACATAGCCAAATCAGAATATTTCACCAGAGTATTGGTCGTTTCGCCATCCTGTGGAAAAAGAGCAATGCCTAAACTGCAGCTGATAAACGTTTGCGTATCAGTAAAAGAATAAGGCTCTGATACCTTTTTAATGATGTTATTTGCTATTTCAGCAATTTTGCTTTCGCATAAGTCACCTTTCACAATAACAATAAATTCATCGCCGCTGATACGTGCAATAAAATCATCAACTCTGGTACATTCTCGTAAACGGGATGCCACCCTGGTTAATAATACATCACCAAAATCGTGACCTAGAGTATCATTAATCGATTTAAATTCATCCAGATCGATAAAAAATAAAGCAAAAGGTTGTTTAGTGATCTTATGCCTTGTCAACGTTCTTTCTAAATAATCATAAAAATGACGCCGGTTGGGTAATTGAGTTAATGTGTCATAAAACGCCAAATTTTCCAGTTCAGTGGTTTTTTCCTTAACTTTGTACTCTAGATTATCATTAAGGAGCTGTAATTCTAACGCTGTATCATGCAGGTCTTCTTCAGCAATGAGGCGCTCATTTGTTTCTTTGTTTAAACGTTTGGTTAAAATCTGGTTTTTAATCTGCAAAGTAAAAGCATGAGTCAGGCTTTTATTAAAGCGCAATGCGGCAAAACTACTGAATAAAAAAATGATGACATAAGTCACTAAATGAACAGATTGTACTTCTCCAAAATGCAGAAAAAAGAAACCAATGAGCGGCAGAGAAAGTGACGCCAGATAGGTAAAAAATGCCTGTTTAATGATCCCCAGTGATGAAACTGAAGCAACTGATAGCGTGCCGATAAGAAGCAAAACATAGGTAAAATGAAGTGTCTGATCTAAGGGTACAAGAAAAATAAGCAGACTAAGGACTATGCCATTAAGACAGGCACCAAAAACAAACAAATAAAGCCATAATTGCGGATCACTATTGGCTGATGAGTGTAAGTAAAAATTAAAAAGAACAATTCGTAGCGATAGGATAAATAGACAAGAGATGTACCAGTGAATGAGTTGTTCTCTGATTTCTGCCAGTGACCAAAAGAAATACAGGATCAGAGTAACAGCAACAAAAACGCTGGCGACAACCAGTGTCAACGAACGATAGAGGTATTTGACCTGTTTTTTTAAAAGTAAATGCTGTGTGAGTATCTCAGGGGCTGCTACCATAGCATGTGGACTATTTTATTTTAAATTTCAAGTATCTATGATCTGCAAAAGATAATCAAGGAAGCGCACCACATAGTTGCAGAATTGTTCTATAATAGGTCGATTAGATAGAGGGGGCAGTACACTTAGGTTAATAATAAATGTAGTTCTATTTTCCAGTGTACTCAATATGGGTAAGTCTTGATGCGTAACATTATAATATTAGTGGTATTTTTATTGAGCCAGGCTCTCCTGGCTGCCGATCAGACAGAAAAAGATGACTGGGATGATGCTTGGGAAAATGGCTTTAATGATCAGCCTGTTATTCCAGAAATAGTTTATCCTGACTGGTTTAAAAAGAGTTTTCTGGAATTACCAGAAGATATTCAGGAAGCTGTTGATAATGGAAAAAAAGGCATTATTGTCTATTTTGGCCAGAAACATTGTGCTTATTGTCAGGCCTTAATTGACAAAGATTTTGGCCAGAAAGATATTGAAGCCTATACAAGACAAAACTTTGATGTCATTCCTATTAATATCTGGGGTAGTAATGAAGTAACGACACCCGACGGTCAGGTAATGACAGAGCGGGAGTTTGCCCTTCGAGAAAATGCTAACTTCACGCCGTCATTGATTTTTTACGATGCACAGGGCAAGCAGGCGCTCATGTTAAGAGGCTTCTATCCGCCTTATAAGTTTCGTGCTGCCATGGAATATGTGGAGCGGGGCTACTATAAAGAAGAGTCCTTTAGAAATTATATATTCAGAGCCAATCCGCCGCCAAAGTTTGAAATTTCAGACATGAACCATGAAGATTTTTTTATGCCGCCGCCGTTTGCATTGGATCGTAGTCGTTTTCAGGCGCAAGAACCACTGCTGGTCTTTTTTGAACAGCAGGATTGTCATGCCTGTGATGTGTTGCATTCTGAGCCACTAGAATTTGAAGCAACTAAAAAGTTACTGACTCACTTTGAAATTGTACAGCTGGATATGAATTCTGATACCCCGGTTATTACCCCTGATGGCCAGAGAATAACAGCAAAACAATGGGCTGATCAGCTTAATTTATTTTATGCACCGACATTGATAGCCTTTGATGAAAGAGGTCATGAAATTATTCGTATTGATTCTGTTGCGCACGTTTATCGTCTAAAAAGTGTATTAGAATTTATTGTCAGAAAAACCTATGTCACTACACCCAACTTTATGACCTGGCGTTTTGATAGTATTTTTGGAGGCAAAAAATTACCACCTATGGAGGCTCGTGATGAAGATTTTGATGATGCTCCTCAGGGAAGTAGTAATTAAGGGCCTTGGAAACAATAAAATTTCCAGTCTTACTTGCCCTTTTATCCAGCTTCTGTGTTGTGATAAAGGTTGCGTAGATTGACTATGCGCCCTTTGTCACGCCTTGAATCTGAATAAAATTTCTACGTAATACTGGAAATTTTATTATTTCCAAGACCCTAACTCTCGAATTAATGAATAAATAAAGAATGAATGAAGAATATATCCTGATGCTGGCACAGGCTGGTATTTCAGAAACAGCCATAAAAAATTCCTTTAGTCCAGCGACCTTAGCGCGAGGAATTGACTACTATGAAAGTGATCGGGTTGTAATTACCGATATCAAATCTGCAACAGGTCAGGATATTAAGATTTATGCTGATGTCTCAGGCAGTCAGGGGTTTGCCTACAATACCATGGTTATGCTGAAGGTGACGGCACAGCACACCAGTATTATTGGTGAATGTGATTGTCCTGTGGGTTTTCGTTGTAAGCATGCGATAGCAGCACTGCTTGAATTTGCCCGGGAAAATGCACAGACAATCGCTGAAAAGGCACAATTAGGTCATCATGTTCAGCAGAATGAAAAAGATGTTGAGAACTGGCTGCACTCCTTTAATCCAGAAATTTCAGACAGTCATTTAAGCGTATCCGATCTCAGGAGTAAAACCAGGACTGTTCATAATAATGTGTTACTTTATTTAATGACTCCCGCTGCTAACGACTCCGGGATTGAAATTGTCTCCATCGTTGCCAGGCAGCTTAAGAAAGGCGGATTTGGTAAGAGCAGAGCGCAGAGTTTAGAAGATTTAGTCGATGGTTATACCTCACAACTGAATTTTGAACACAATGAGCAAGATGTTGAAATTGCCG
>WTAX01000369.1 GCA_013139395.1 Gammaproteobacteria bacterium
CCTTTTTGATTCAGCGTGTGAACTAAATTATCAGCCTGTTCTGTGTTGCGAAATGGACCGATACGGACACGATAAAATTGTTGTCCATCTCGGAGCGTTTTTGAAATACGAGCCTGGTTGGCTGCAAGAGATAAATTGACACGATCCTTTAGCTGATAGGCATTTTGTGAACTGACAAAGGCACCTAGTTGCAGATATAAACCGACTGCTGCCAGCTTATCAGGTGTGTATGATGGTGCTTCAGCTGCAGTATGAGTTTGCCCGGGAGTAAGTGCTTCTACTTCAACCAGACCGGTACCGGTGCCTTTTATCCCCAATTTAACTGCAGCTGTATGTGACAGATCAATGATGCGGCTTTCATGAAAGGGCCCGCGATCATTCACTTTAAGAATAACCTGACGGCCATTTTTTAAGTTAGTGACTTTGACATAAGTGGGTAAAGGCAAAGTTTTGTGGGCCGCTGTCATGGCATGCATGTCATAGGGCTCACCACTGGAAGTACGTTTGCCGTGGAATTTACTGCCATACCATGATGCGATGCCTCTTTCTTTATAATCGTTACTTGAGGGCATGACATAATAACGTTTGCCAAGTACCACATAAGATGCTGGATTACCGTATTTACTACGGCTGGTCTGTTGGGGTACTGCATCAGGTATACCTGAGACATCTATCTGTTCAGAGGGTGGACCATCATGACTGGAAATAATCGAGCCGCTGCCTGACCCGCCGCAGGAAATTAATCCGAGCGAAAGGCTGGTGAGCAGAAGAATGTCTATAGCTTGCTTGCGAAACAGTATGGTCATGGGTCTTTTACTGAGCCTTGTCTTTCTTGAGCATGAGTGTTGAGCTTTAGGGCCTTGGAAACTTTATTATTTCCAAGGCCCTTAGTTACTTGCCTGATAAGCCTGTTTGATTTCCTGGCTGAGCTGATAAACAGCCATTGAGTAAAGTGTACTATGATTGTAACGGGAAATCACATAAAAGTTATTATAGCCAAGCCAGTATTCTTTGCTGTCTTTTTGCTGAAGAATTAATAAAATAGCAGCACTTTTGTCATTAACGGATGTTTTTCCCTGTAATCCTTTTTGTTTGAAATCGGCCACAGTGAGCTTTGGTTTGCAGCTGCGTTTACAACGATCATCCATACTGATGGTGTTTTCTTTGCTCAATTGCAGTTGATCTGTGACCGGCTGGCCTTTTTTCCAGCCATGACGTTTAAAGTAGTTAGCAACACTGCCGATGGCATCAGAATTATTGCTCCAGATGTCTTTTTCTCCATCGCCATCAAAATCAATGGCATAACTTTGAAAGCTGCTGGGAATAAATTGCCCCATACCCATTGCTCCGGCATAAGAACCTGTTTTTGCTAAAGGATCAAAATTTTGTTCCTGACTCATGATCAAAAAATGTTTTAATTCACCACGAAAGAATTTGCTGCGTTTCGGGTATTTAAAGGCCAGAGTAGATAAGGCATCCATTACTCGATAGTTCCCCTGCAAGCGGCCATAATAGGTTTCAACACCAATAATGGCAACCATAATTTCAGGTGCTACACCGTACACTTTTTCTGCATAGTTGATAATATCACTATTTTCCTGCCAGAATTTGACGCCTTTTTTGATACGCTTTTCAGTAAGGAAAATGTTACGGTATTCATGCCAGGGTTTAGTTTTTTCTGCAGGACGACTAATCGCATCAAGAATTTTTTGTTTGATTTTGACCTGAGCAAACAGGGTGTCTAATTCACTTTTCTTAAAGCCATGTTCTTTGACCATTTCAGTAATAAATGTTTGAACTTCAGTCTCTTCGGCCAGGTTTGCCGCATAACTATTACTGGTCACAATGAAGCAGACTATAAGTATGCTTATAGCGGCGTAAAGTAATTTTTTTCCTTTGGACATGAATCTTTCCTTTCTTTAATAAAAAAGAGCTAGTGTGCTAATAATTTTCGGTGTGTATGGATGGACATTAATATGCCAAAGCCAGCCATAAGTGTCACAATTGAAGTGCCGCCATAACTGACCAGAGGGAGTGGTACGCCAACAACGGGTAAAATACCGCTGACCATTCCAATATTAACAAAAATATAAATCAAAAATGTTAAAACAATACCGGCGCCAAGTAAACGAGCGAAAGTACCATGAGCCTGAGTAGTGATGTAAATACCGCGAAAAATAACAAACAAATATAGACTTAGTAAAATCAATATACCGCTGAAGCCAAATTCTTCGGCAAACACTGAAAAAATAAAATCGGTATGGCGTTCAGGCAAAAATTCCAGATGAGACTGGGTACCGTTAAGCCAGCCCTTACCAAAACTACCACCGGAGCCAATGGCAATTTTTGATTGAATAATATGATAACCGCTGCCCAGTGGATCGGATTCGGGATTGAGCATGGTAAGCACTCGCTGGCGTTGATAATCACGCATTAGAAAGAGCCACATCGGTATAGTAAAGGCAATGCCGGCAAAAATAAAACCAAAAATAAGCCGCCAGGAAACACCGGCCATAAAGATGACAAATAAACCGGCACTGGTGACCAGTAACGAAGTACCTAAGTCAGGTTGTTTGGCTATTAGCAGCACGGGTACTAATAAGATTGCCAGAGCAATGATCAGATGTCTATTGCGCGGTGGAATATTACCACTGGACAGGAACCAGGCTAACATCATTGGTACGGCCAGTTTCATCATTTCTGAGGGCTGAAAGCGGAACAGACCAAGATCGAGCCAGCGTTGGGCACCAAGCACTCTGGTGCCGACCAGCAGAACAGCAATGAGCATGATTGCACCAATAATAAATATAACGGGTGACCAGCGGCGCATGGTATCAGGTGAAATCTGAGCAATGAACAGCATAACGATAAAAGCAATACCAAGACGAACACCCTGGCGCTGCATTAAAGCCATGCTTTCACCACTGGCACTATAGAGAATAATCTGCCCGATGGCGATGAGGGCAATCAGTCCCATTAACAAGGTGAGATCAATATGCAGTCGAAAAAACAGACTTTGTGATGAGCTTTGACTAGCCATGCTGGTGCTCCTCGTGCAGAATTGCGGCTGTTTTGTCAGGATCGATACTGACAGGTGTATGCTGCTTCTTAGCGGGTTTCTCTATTGCTTCTTTTTTTGCAGGTGACTTGAGCTGTTCATCACTAAACTGGCTGAGATAAGCTTCAATAACCTTGCCTGCAATGGGGGCTGCAACTGAGCCGCCATGACCGCCATTTTCCACCACCACAGCGATGGCAATTTTAGGGTTTTGAGCAGGGGCAAAAGACATAAACAATGCATGATCTTTAAGACGCTCTTCCAGTTCATCTTCTTTATAAGTGGCATCCTGAGCGACGGTAAATACCTGTGCTGTTCCAGTCTTTCCGGCAATTTTATAACGTAAGTCAGGCTTATTGAGTCGTCTTGCTGTGCCTCGTGCACCATGAATCACTTCAGTCATAGCATGATGAACCTCCTGCCAGTTTTCTTTGCGTAAAATGGGAACATTATGTACCACTTGTGGTGAAACCCGGCGTGGAAATAGATCGTCTTTACGCTGGATGGAACTCACCAATTGTGGTTGAAAATGCTGACCGCCATTGGCCAGAGTTGCTGTAGCAAGCGCTAATTGTATGGGGGTGACGAGTACATAGCCCTGGCCGATCCCTGCGATCACCGTTTCACCGGGAAACCAGACCTGTTTGCGTACTCTTTTTTTCCATTCTTTTGACGGCATTAAACCACTGCGTTCACCTAAAATATCAATACCTGATTTTTTGCCAAAACCAAAATATGTCATAAATTTATGCATTTTATCAATGCCCATCTGGAAGGCAAGGTCATAGTAAAAGACATCACAGGACTGGACTATCGATTTTGTGATATCGGTTTTACCATGTCCCCACTTTTTCCAATCCCGGTATTTGTGTGCCTTGCCTTTAAGTCGATAAAAGCCCGGGCAGAATATTTCATGATCCAGTTGAATGACATTTAACTCAAGTCCGGCTAGTGCAAAAAAAGGTTTAACGGTTGAACCCGGTGGGTAACCGCCTAGAATGGTACGATTGAACAGCGGCCGTTCCCATGAGGTATTGAGTGCTTTATAGGTTTTAGAGTCGATGCCGTTAACAAACAGATTGGCATTGTAGTCAGGCATACTGACCATGGCTAATAGCTGACCATTTTCCGGATTAATGGCCACCAATGCGCCGCGCTTGTTTTCAAATGCCTCTATGGCAACTTTTTGTAAATTAATGTCTAAATTGAGATACAGATCATTACCGGGAACTGGATTGCTGCGTTCAAGGACTCTTAACACCCGCCCGCGCACATTGGTCTCAACTTTCTGATAACCGACCTGACCATGCAGCAGTGCTTCATAGGATTTTTCTACTCCCAGCTTGCCGGTATGGTTGGTGCCGCTGTAATTGGTGACGGGTAAGCGCTTGAGTTCTTTTTCATTAATTCGTCCGACATAACCAACAACATGGGCTGTTGCTTTGCCATAGGGGTAAAAACGGCTTA
The DNA here is from genome assembly GCA_013139395.1 of Gammaproteobacteria bacterium. GTDB lineage: Bacteria > Pseudomonadota > Gammaproteobacteria > GRL18 > GRL18 > GRL18. The sequence goes on from WTAX01000369.1 coordinate 4,526, forward strand.
ATTGTGCTTTTATTTCAACACCGGGAAGGCGGTGAAGATTGACTGATACAATGGCAACTTCTTCATCGGTTAAACGAAAGCGCAGTGGTATACCTTCAAAGCGTCGTTTGCGGCGAACTTCTTTTTTGAATTTTTTTATGTCAATGTCACGCAGATTAACCAGTAATGATAGTTTTTCCAGTAAGGTATCAATGTCTGCTGCTTGTTCAGGAATAATCTGTAGTGTGTACGAAGGTAAATTTTCAGCGAGAATAATACCATTACGATCATAAATCAGCCCTCGTGTTGGTGGAATTGCCTGCACAGAAACACGGTTATTCTGTGATAGTGTGGTGAAATGCTCATGACTGTTAATCTGTAGGAAAAACAGGCGTGACAGGAGTACACTAAATAAAATCAGAGTAAAAAAAATTGCCGCGATACTGCGATTATGAAATATTCGCTGTTCGATAAAATGATCTTTTAAGTGCTGTCTTTGTGCCATATTTTTTCAGGAGGTTTTAATTAACCCCATAAATACGTCGAATACCACGCATCAAATAAAAGACCCAGGGCCAGACTAACATACTGGTTAAAGAGGGTAGCCAGTAGGACCAGTCTCCAGGTGCCTGATTGATAATACCACTAATCCATAACAGCATCATTTGTGACAAAGTAACCAGTAATAAAATAATTAATGATTGTTGAACCAATGGATATAAACGTATACGTATATGTAAGCGATAGGATAAATAAGCAATGGTTGCCAGTGCTAATGCGTGTTGACCCAGAATACTGCCCATATGAATATCAAGTAGAAAGCCAATAAACCAACCGGTAAAAATACCCACGCGATGGGGTAAGGCGAGGCACCAGTAAATCAATATGAGAGTCACCCAATGAGGACGATAAATCTCAATCGCCTCTGACATGGGGATCATGGTTAGAATAAAAGCCATAGCAAAGCTGACCCAGATAATGATACCACCATGAGAGTCCAGCCTGTTACTCATGATTATTAACACCTGCTGAGTTTTTATTAGCTGGCTCGGCGTTTTGCTTTGTTGTGCCGTGCTCAACTTTTTGCTCTACTTCCGGTTCTACTTTAGCTATTACCAATAATACTTCACGGCTTTGTTCAAGATGAGCTGATGCTTCAGCAATAATTTGTGCAAATGGCTGACCGGGATCACGTTTAATCTTCATCACTACGGCAACCGGGTAACCTTCCGGAAAGCGTCCGCCTAATCCTGAAGTGATGAGTAAATCGCCCAGCTCAATATCGGCATTATTAGGGAGATTTTGCACTTCAAGTAAATTGGCTGCACCGGTGCCGTATAAAACAGTTCTCAAACCGTTTCGATTGACTTGTACAGGAATGGCGTGTGAAGGATCAGTGATTAAAATTGCCGTACTTGAGGGAATACCCGGATGAATGATCTGTCCCATAATACCATGGGAATCAAGAATAGGCTGACCTGCATAGACACCATTAAGCTGCCCTTTATTGATCACAATCTGGCGTTTATAGGGATCCA
>WTAX01000010.1 GCA_013139395.1 Gammaproteobacteria bacterium
GCTGAAAAAGCCATTTTAGAACTCAATAGAAAAGAAGCTCAGGAAGAACTGTTAAATACATCAGAGAGTGATCATGCTGAGGATATTAACCCCGTCATCTCACAACAGATACTCTTTGCCGCACGTCATGAAATACTCAACATTCACATGAGCCAGGAAGTTGAAGACTATTTATTAACTATTATTTTAGCCACACGCGATCCATCACCCTATGATGAAGAACTGGCTAATTGGGTTAATTACGGCGTCAGCCCAAGAGCGACGATTGCACTGGATCGCTGTGCCCGTGCCCATGCCTGGTTAGCAGGTAAAGACTATGTTGCACCTTCCGATATTCAGGCTGTCGTGCCTGATATATTCCGCCATCGTCTATTGCTATCCTTTGAAGCAGAAGCCAATGGTATTAACTGTGATTACTTTATTGCCAGATTGCTCAGCTATATTGCTGTGCCATAAATCCCCCAAAAAAGACTAAAGAAATAACACGAAATAAATAACTACAACCATAACTGATAAGCATGAGTATTTGGAACAACACAACATCTAAGCAGACAGATAATAGCCATACGAGCTCTAAGCAGTCTCGTGCAACTCAAGTCGACCTGCAAGGCTTAATACAATTACGCTATCAATCCACGCATCTGTCTCTGGGTTCACAGCGCAAAGCCTATTCATCGCTTTCAGGTAATTACACTTCAGCCTTTAAAGGACGTGGTCTTAATTTTGATGAAGTTCGCCCCTATCAGCCCGGTGATGATATTCGCAATATAGACTGGAATGTCACCGCACGCACCGACAAAGTACATACAAAAGTCTTTAAAGAAGAGCGGGAACGCCCTGTTTTTATTATTGTCGATCTCAGAAGCAGTCTCTATTTTGGTACTCGTCATTGTTTAAAATCAGTCACCGCAGCAAAAGCTGCCGCTCTGTTTGCCTGGGCAGGTGCGGATAATAGCAATCGTATTGGCGGACTGATCTTTAATGATACTGATCATATTGAAATGCGACCTAAAGGCGGGCATCGAGGTGTGCTGCAATTTCTTAAAATGCTTACAGACTTTCACAATAAAGGCATATCAAAGCCAGCAAATGAAGCATTAAATACTGAACTATTATTTGCCCGTATTCAAAAAGTTATTCACCCCGGCAGCATTGTATTAATGGCCAGTGATTTTCATCAGTTTAATGACGCATTTTTAAAGCATATTCGTCATATAGCCCGTCATAATGACTTACTGATGGCACACATTTATGACTCATTGGAAAGCCGCTTGCCGCCACCGGGTCAATATGGGATCAGTAATGGTATAGAGTCTCAATCACTTGATACCGGGAATCACTTATTACGAAGTTCATTTCAGGAATTATTTCAAAAAAAGAGTGATGACATTGCACAATTTTGCCTGCAAAACCAGATTCATTTAATTAATCTGGCCACTCATGACAAGGTAGCCGATCAGTTTCTTGCCGCTTTAGGTAAAGATGCCAGTGTACGTCGTATCGCCAGGAGTCGACACTAATTATGCCAGCACCACAAATGCCAACTCAATCGCTATTTGATCCCAGTAAACTGGCAGATATTCAACTCCCTGAAGCCATTACTTTTTGGCCTCCTGCTCCCGGCTGGTGGTTATTGCTTGCTCTGAGCATCATAATATTATTAGTGATCATTTATTTTATTAAAAGAAAGCCCCCAATAAAAACAGCCACTGTGAAACAATTAAAATCACAGGCAATGAAAGAGCTTCATGCCATTAAAAAAAGATATAAAGCTCAACTAATCGATAACGAAGCAGATAACTATTCACAAAAAAAAGCCATTACCCATGCCAGTGTAAAAGAGCTATCCATTTTTTTACGCCGCTATGCCCTGTCACTTTATCATAGAGAAAAAGTGGCCTCGTTAACTGATCAGCAATGGCTGGCACTATTAGATAACACCTATTATGGAAAACCTCATAGTAATCAAAGCACACCACTTTTTTCTGAAAAATATGCTGACTTATTAACCAAAACACCCTATCAGTCAGTTGAAAAAGTCATTGATCACGTTTTATTAGATGAATTATTTGCCAGTTCAGAAAGCTTAATTAAAAAAAGTGCGCCACTTTTTGCCCATAAAAATATTCAACAGGAGAAGCAGAATGTATAGCTTTGACTTACCCTGGATGTTTTTACTACTGCCCTTGCCTGCACTGGTTTACTGGCTAAGCAAACCTGTGGATACTCAGCAAAAACAGGCATTAAAAGTCCCTTTTTATCAACAAGTCCATGAATTATCAGCGCAGTATTCAACACAGCAATTGCACACATTTTCACCCTTTATGGTATTTGCATTTCTGGCCTGGATTTTTTTAATTATCGCCTCAGCACAACCTAAATGGTCAGGTGAAGCGATAGAAATCCCTGTAAGCGGCCGGGATCTTATGCTGGCAGTGGATATTTCCGGCAGTATGGAAACAGCTGATATGTTTTTTGCTCAGGATGCTGTCAATCGACTCACCGCCGTAAAATCCGTATTACAACCCTTTATCCGTCAACGTGAAGGTGATCGCATGGGGCTGATATTGTTTGCCGATAACGCTTATCTGCAGACACCACTCACATTTGATCGTAAAACTATAGAAAAAATGCTCTATGACTCATTTATCGGCATGGCAGGCTCAAAAGCCACAGCAATTGGTGATGCCATTGGTCTGGCTGTTAAGCGGCTTAAAGATTTACCCGCTGATGAAAGTGATTCACGAGTGCTTATTTTGCTCACTGATGGTTCTAATAATGCCGGTATTGATCCGGTGACTGCCGCTAAATTAGCAAAACAAATCGGTATAAAAATTTACGCTATCGGCTTTGGTGCGGATGAAATGATCGTGCGTTCCTTTTTGGGTCGCTAGCGTGTCAATCCGTCTCGTGATCTGGATGAAAAAACCTTAAAACTCATTGCCGAAACAACCGGCGGCCAATATTTTCGTGCTCGTGATACGCAGGAATTAAAAAAGATTTATCAGATTCTGGATCAATTAGAACCCGTAGAATCAGATAACCTCACCTTTCGTCCCACTAAATCACTTTTTTACTGGCCATTAGCTATTGCACTAATATTAAGTCTTATTCTGATCGTTGCTCAATGGTCATCATCACTAAACACTCAGCATAAAATGAATGGAGAAGCATAATGTCAGATGCATTTCATTTTATTCGTCCTGAATGGTTCATCGCTTTACCTTTTATTGGCCTATTATTAACACTAATAGTCAGACGTTCCAAAAAAAATAATAGCGGCTGGGAAGCTGTGTGTGATCCTGAGCTATTAGCCTTTCAATTAGCACAACAATCAGAAAACAACAAAAAGCCTGAAGCAAAACCATTTCAATTATTACACTGGACTGTCCCCCTTTTGTTTGTCATAGCCACAATTGCTCTGGCCGGACCCAGCTGGGAGAAAAAGGAACAGCCTGTTTTTCAACAAGGTAATGCCTTAGTCATTATTCTGGACTTATCACTTTCCATGAATGCTAAAGATATCAAACCCTCACGCCTTGAACGTGCTAAATTAAAGCTGATTGATATCCTCAAACAGAAAAAAGAAGGTCAGACTGCATTGATCGCTTTTGCTGGTGATGCTCATACCGTCAGTCCTCTGACTATTGACAATAAAACCATTATGTCGCTGCTGCCGGCACTGGATTCTGCCATTATGCCCTTATCCGGAACACATCTTATTGATGCACTGAGCACGGCAAAAGAGCTGTTCAAAAATGCCGGCTTTGCACAGGGGGATATCTTATTAATCACGGACGGCATTGATCCCAGCCAGCAAAGTAAACTTGAAAAAAATATAACAACACTACGTAAACAAGGTTATCACTTTTCCATTATTGGCGTCGGCAGTCAAACCGGATCACCCATTCCCCTGCCGCAAAAAGGCGGCTTTGTTAAAGATCAATCCGGTCAGATTGTATTAAGTAAATTATCACCAGAACCATTAAAAACATTAGTAAAACTGGGTAATGGCAATTATCACAAGCTGTCATTAGATGATAGCGATTTTAAAGCAATAATCGAACACAACTTACGCATTGATAAACAAGCTATTGAGCAGAATGATCACCTTGAACAGTGGGTAGATGCCGGCGCTTATTTAACATTAGTCCTTATTCCCTTTGCCCTGCTGGGCTTCAGGAAAGGCTTATTGAGTATTATGTTAATTGTTTTTCTAGCACCTTATCTGATCATGGAACCTGCTTATGCAGATGAAGCTTCAAACAAGCAATGGCTAGGACAATTTAACCAAAAGTTAAGTAACGGCTGGGATACACTCTGGTCTACTGCGGATCAAAAAGGACAAAAAGCCTTTGATTCAAAAAATTATCAACAGGCTGCACAAAGTTTTTCTAATAAAAACTGGAAGGCCGGTGCTCAATATCGTGCCGGAGAATTTGCACAGGCACTGGAGCAATATTCCCAATCAGATGATGCAAAGAGTCTTTACAATAAGGGCAATACTCTGGCCAATATGCAAAAATTTCAGGACGCGGCTGATGCTTATGAACAAGCCATCAAAAAGCAGCCTGAATTTGACAGTGCCAGTAAAAATCTTGACTATATGAAAGAGATAATCGCTCAGCAGCAGAAACAGCAGCAGCAAAAAAATTCTGATAAAAATCAGGACCAGTCTGATAAGCAGTCGGAAAATCAGCAACAAGAGCAGCAAAACAGTACTGATGATGCCTCAAAGGGTAATGAGTCCGATTCTAAAGACTCAGAAAAAAATAATTCAGATAAGTCTGATTCAGAAGGTTCTGAAGCAAATAAAAAAGATGAAGAAAATTCTCAGTCAGAATCACCAGAGTCTGATGCTCA
>WTAX01000014.1 GCA_013139395.1 Gammaproteobacteria bacterium
ACCCGGGCTTAAATAAAGGTAGTCATTACCCCAGGGATCCTTGGGTAACTTTTTCATATAGCCCTTTTTCTTCCAGTTTTTGGCTTCTGGCTGACCAGCAGGTTTAGTAACCAAAGATTCGAGTCCCTGATCAGTCGTTGGATAATTAAAATTGTCCAATTTATAAAGATTTAAAGCACCTTCCAGAGTTCGTATATCCTGCTTGGCTTTGACAATACGGGCTTCATTTGGACTTTCCATTATATTGGGTACAACAATAGAGGCCAGAATACCCAAAATAACAACAACAATCATAATTTCAATTAAGGTAAAACCAGACTGCTTTGTGTATTTTTGCCTGAATAAAGAGTTATTTAACAAATTTTATGCTCCTACTAATTGATTTAACTGGAAAATTGGTAATAAAATTGCGATGACAATAAACAATACAACACCACCCATGACGACAATTAACAGCGGTTCAAATAAACCCATAATGGTGCTGATAATGATTTCAAATTCTTTTTCCTGACTATTGGCCGCATGCTCAAGCATTTCAACCAGATTGCCGCTGCTTTCACCACTGGCAATTAAATAGATGGTCATTGGTGGAAAGCATTTACTTTTTTCAAGCGCCGGACTAATACCCGCACCTTCTCTAACACGTTCAGAGGCATCAAGAACGGCCTTCTTCATGCGTAGATTACTCATCACGTCAGCAGAAATTCGCATCGCCTGTAGTGCATTCACGCCGCTGCCGGCTAATATACTGAAGGTTCTGGCAAATATAGCTGTATTCATACCCTTAACTAAATGAGCAACACCAGGGATTCTTAACAACAAGGTATGCCATGCAAGCTTAAATGACTCTTTTTGCAGTAATATATTAAATATCGTAACGGCCACTGCGATTAATACGGCAATATAAAGACCATAATTTCGTAAAAAATCACTCATTGCAATCAGGAAAATAGTAATACCAGGCAACGTCTGATCAATGTCTTCAAACACTTGAATAACTTTTGGAACCACATAGGTTAACAATACAACAGTTACTAATATAGCCACAAAGGTTAAAACTAAAGGGTAAACCATTGCTAACATTATTTTACTATGTAGAGCCTGACTGTTCTCAACATGATCAGCCATACGTACTAACACAAAATCGAGTTTTCCTGACTGCTCTCCTGAGGCAACCGTAGCACGGTACAAATCAGGAAAAATATGTGGGAATTCATCCAGAGCTGACGCTAAACTATAGCCTTCTCTTACTCTGGAACGAATTGCCATTAACACACTTTTAACTCTGGGTTTACTGGTTTGCTGAATAACTGCTGTTAAGGCACCTTCTACCGGGCTGCCTGAACGGATCATAGTGGCTAATTGGCGCGTCAATATGGCTAATTGAGATGTAGATATTCCACGTTTTAAAAAAGGGACACGATTTGCTTTCTTATTTTGAGTACGTGATATTTCAACAATTTCTAACGGGATCAGTGATTTTTTTTTCAGTTTCTGACTGATCTGTCTTGATGAGTCTCCTTCCAGAACCCCTTTTTCTGTTTTACCCCGTGCATTTAACGCACTGTATTCAAATGCCGGCACTTTTAGTTCCTATCATGGAGTTCCTATAACAATAATCATATTAATCTGTATCTCTGATAACACGAAATATTTCATCAGTGGTGGTGGTTCCGTTAAGAACTAATCTTGCACCATCAACTTGAATAGACGGAGTCTTTTTTCTTGCCTGCAGCTCAATTGCCTGTTCTGAAGCATCATCATGAATTAAAGTTCGCATTTCATTATCAACAATAAGCAATTCATAAACACCAGCTCTCCCCTTGTAACCCTGATGATTACAGACAGGACAGCCAACAGGACGATAAAATTTAACGGGATCATTAACATTAATACCCAGTTTTTGTTTTTCTATTTTAGTGGGTTCATAAGACTCCCGACAGACAGGACACAGGACTCGAACTAATCTTTGGGCGATAACAGCAACTAAACTGGATGATAATAAAAAGGGTTCTACACCCATATCCCGTAAACGAGTAATGGAACCTACAGCAGTATTGGTATGCAGGGTTGAAAGCACCATATGTCCAGTCAAGCTAGCCTGAATAGCAATATTAGCTGTTTCACTATCACGTATTTCACCCACCATAACCACATCGGGATCCTGACGTAAAATTGCTCTTAAACCTCGGGCAAAGGTCATATCCACTTTAGTATTAACCTGTGTCTGACCAACACCTTCAAGGTAATATTCTATTGGGTCTTCAACCGTAATAAGATTCCGCTTACTATCATTTAGCTCTGTTAAAATAGCATATAAGGTCGTTGTTTTACCCGACCCCGTTGGTCCTGTCACTAAAATAATACCATGAGGCCTGACAATAAGTTCTCTAATTAATGCCTGTGTTTTTTTGTCCATCCCCATGTTTTCAACACTTAAGCGTCCCGCCTGATTATCAAGCAAACGAAGAACCACCCGCTCACCACCGCCCGTAGGCAATGTTGAAACACGTACATCAATGGCTTTACCTGCCAGTTTAAGTGATATACGCCCATCCTGAGGAATTCTTTTTTCGGCGATATCCAATTGCGCCATCACCTTAATTCTTGAGACCAATAGACTGCCGAGTTCTCTGGGCGGCTGAATAACTTCGCGCAAAACGCCATCAACCCGTAAACGAACAACAAGACGTTGTTCAAAAGGTTCAATATGAATATCTGAGGCATTTTCTTTAATAGCTTCAGCAAGAATAGCATTAATCAAACGAATAATTGGTGCATCATCTTCACTTTCCAGCAAATCTTCAGGTTCAGCCAACTGCTGAGCAACACTCAATAAGTCAACGTTATCGCCTAAATCAATATTTTCTATACTTTGATTACTACCCTGTTCATAAGTAGTACGCAATAGTTTTTCAAATTGAGTTTTATCAATAAATTCAAAAAATAAAGGGCTAGATGAAACACGAGTTAGTTCTGCAATAGTAAGAGAGCTGACATTATCACTACAATAAATAAATGTCTTTTTTTTACCCGTTCTGGAAAACCTGGTTTTTACGATAACTCCCTGATGCTTGGCAAAGGCAAAAGGTATAGTAAAAGGTATTGAACTTACATCGTCTTCAGTTGCTGCCTCAACTTCGATAGAGTCTTCAACTGCGATAGAGTCTTCAACTTCAATAGAGTCCTCGATAACTGATGGCGTTACCGTATCACCATCCTGATCTGCAAGAGAGGATAATTCTGTTGCGACAGGATCTGATTGTTGAGTTTCTTTTAATAATTTTTCCATATAAAAATCTGCTACTGAGAAGCAAATGGGTTTGGTAAAACAACACGATTAGTATTGAGACTTTCATATTTTGGCAATACTGGAATATCTTCATGATCAAGAAGACGTATACCATTATTTTTCATAATCTGCTGTTTATTACGAACAAACTGATATTTTTTCATGGCCATTTCATTAGCAAGAACAGGATTATTAAGTATGGTTGGTTTAATAAAAACCATCAAATTTGCCTTGCGTGTCTCAACTTTTGATGACTTAAATAATTCACCAAGAAGAGGTATATCACCAAGAATTGGGACTTTATTAACGGTATTGGTTAAATCATCCTGAATTAAGCCGCCTAAAACAACCATGCCTTTGTCTTCTACCATGACTGTCGTTTCAATGGCACGTTTTTTAGTGACCAAATCAACAGCGGCAATATTTTGCACTTTAGGCAATACATTAGAGACTTCCTGATAGATCTTCATAATGATAGTGCTGCCTTTATTGAGCCTGGGAGTTACTTTTAAGGTTAAGCCGACATCTCTACGTTCAATAGTTTGAAATGGATTAGCCAGGCCATCCTGGGATTGCTGGCTGCCCGTTAAAAATGGCACATTCTCACCAACAATAATGGATGCTTCCTGATTATCCAGTGTTAACAGCGATGGTGTCGACAGAATATTACTATCTGTATCACTTTGTAATATACTCAACACGGCCTTAATATCGCCAGCACTATTAAGATAAGATAAAGAAAAAATATCCTTAAGTGCTAAGCCTGTTTCAACATTAGCAGCCACTCCAGAACCACTGACACTGGTTTTCCATTTCACACCCAGTTCTTTTTCTAATGAAAAAGACACCTCGGCAAGTATTGCTTCAATATGTACCTGAGCTCTGGGAATATCTAATTTACTGACAACATCTTTAATTTCAATAAATTTAGCATACGATGATTTAATAACCAGGGCATTGGAGTTTTCATCCGGACTGATAACAATATCAGCACTACGACCTGCTTTTTGTTTATTTGTTGCCGATACTTTGACTATTTCGGTGAGTATTGAAGCAATATCGGATGCTTTAGCATAACTGAGATAAATGACATTGACATTTCTCATCGTATTGACTTCAGAATCAAGCTTAAATATCAATGCCTTAAGGTTCATTCTGGCAGTCGCATCTCCGCCAATAAGTAAGCTGTTACTGCGAATATCGGCAACCACCACCTGAGATAGTGTTTTTTTAGTACGGTTCAACGAGGAGAGTGTTTGCGCTAGATCTTTTGCTGAGGCATTTTTCAAATGAATCATTTCAATATTACCCTCACCCGGTGTATCAAGACGTTCTATCAGCTCAACAAGACGATTAATATTATTGGCTGAATCAGAAACAACAATCATATTACTATCAGCATAACCTGCCAGATAAGCATGTTGTGGTACCAGAGGTCTTAACACCTGAACCATTTTCATCGCTTGAGTATGCTTAATCTTTAACACCCGGGTAACCAGCTGGTCACCTTTAAAGATGCTGTTTAAATCATTGGGTACTGCTTTTGACTTTGCCGTGATACCTTTAACCACTTTAAAGGTATTAGATTCAATGGTCGGTACAACGGAGTAGCCATGAACATCAAGAAGTGACAGAAATATCTGGTAAATTTCATCAGCAGACATCCCTTTATTGGAAATGACAGTGACCTTACCCTTTACATTTGGGTCAATAATAAAGTTTTTTCCCGTTACTTCTGAAACCGTTGAAATCATTGTCCTGATTTGCACATCCTGCATATTAAACACATAGGAGCCCGCAGCATAAACATTGTCCGATAAAATTAATACTACAGCAATCAAGAACATCTGATAATACTGATGGATTTTCTTTGATAAGCCTAAGTGTTTTAAAATAATCATTTATTAACTACTTTTTTAATAATAGGAGTTTTAGGTTTTAGAGATATTAATGGCACAATTTCTTCCCGGGAATTGTGGTTGATGACAATATGATCAGCATTAATGGCTTTGATTTCTACATTCTGTTTAATGTCATCACCCACTTTGAAGTGTTTATGCTTTTGCGCTGATACCTCAATAATAGCCCTGGCCTGACCATCAGCAGCAGAACTAATAATACCTATTAATTTTAAATGCAATGTCGTTTTCGGCGCTTTAAGCGTCTGGGTATTTTGTGCGCCCATAAGATGCCATTGAGAAATGGTGTTAGGAGAAGGTATTTTTTTTGACTGCGATTTTAAAGCCATAACAGGAGCGTGCTGAACTGCCTCAGGCTTATCAGTGAGCATTTTATAGAAATTAAATCCATTCCAGGTAATTAAGGACAATAGGCTAAGAATTATCAATAATACAATAATTTTTTTAAATAATAAGTTATGCATTACCATTGGTGCTATATTTATCCCTACATCAGATAATCCGGCAAATTCATTTGAATTAAGCTTAAAGTTAAACTTATATCATACACCAAACCAGAGAAATAAATATTGGTTTAAAATAAAATTCTTTTAGTAAAGTATATCTTTAAACTGGAACAGTAATAAGAACAAGAAATACACAGGCCAGAACAAATAAAGTCATCATTTTATCAACCCCTATTTTTATGAACAAAAAGCATAAAGAAGAGCATATCTCTGTACAAAATCCTTATAAAATGATTTTAAAGCGTCAAAAAAACTGATACCGTGAACATATTCTCATTATATAAAATAAATGCAAATACAATGCCAGAATACGCACTAGTTCTTATTTAATATCATAAATTCAGATTTTTGTTAAAATATATACTTATCATAATGATAGCTCACCTTTCTATAATTTACAATAAAGAAACATGCTATCTTTGTAACTATATCAGGTATGCTTTTGCATAATTAATTTCTTTAATTCATCAATCTTATTATCT
>WTAX01000119.1 GCA_013139395.1 Gammaproteobacteria bacterium
TCATCCTGAAATTCATTGACCAGGTGACGCATCAGGCCATGCTCATTGGTACAGGAATGTTCACAACGAGCTGCACCAACACAAGCCATCGCAGTACGAACACAGGGGCCGGCACCACCTAAGTCAAAACCATAGGAATTGAGCTTATCAAAAAAAGGCTGCATCTCTGCGGTGGTCGAACCGATAAACATAATATTACCCGTTTGACCGTGGAACGTTTGCAGGCCGGAACCATGATTTTCCCAGTCATCAGCTAATTGATTCAGGATATCAGCAGTGTAGAAGTTGCCTGCCGGCGGCTGAATACGAACTGTGTGGAATTCTTTTGATTCCGGGAAGTGCTCAGCAACTTCAGAAAAACGAGGAATAATACCGCCGCCGTAACCAAACACAGAAACCGTACCGCCTTTCCACCAACCCATGCGAGTTTCGTAGGAATGTTCCAGCTGGCCTAATAGTCCGCCAACCATTGAATTGATACGCTCATCAGGGTGGTCATCTCTTAAACGTTTGAATGACGAGATGAAGCTGGGCCATTCGCCGTTTTCCAGTTCATCCAGCATGGGAGTATCATAAATTGTTACTTTAGGCATAAATGCTCTCCTTGGCGCTATTTTATTCAACATATTAATTATTTTTTGGTCAATAACATGTTGATATTATCGTTATTGAGTCTAGTTGAAAAAAATAACCTTATAGAAAATATGGTTATAAAACAATGATTTATAGTAGCCATTAAAGAATACTTTAGCTAAAAAGTCAACTTTTATTGATCTGGATCAATAAAAATTATTTTCAATAACTTTCTCTTAAATATCAGCTTACTCTATTTTTAATACTCCTCGCCGCACTCTATCTATACATTTAAAAGTACAATTAAGAGTGTCGAATACTGACATGTTATATTAGTGCTTATGAATATTATTTTTAAAAAATACTAATTTCCTTAAAAGAAAGGTGTTAATTCTGTGCAATTGGTATTAATATCTCTATAATAAAAATGTCATGACAAAAAAGGATTGTTCATTCCATTAGATACAAACAATAATTATTATAAATAATATCAAGCGGTCCCAATGAAAAGCTTATACGATAAATTACCTGTTTCTGAATCTAAGCAAGCCATACCATCAAATAAAGATGATATTTCCAAGCCATCTTGCGATGATCTTATCAATATTTTTAATGATCCCTTTGTTATTATTGATCGCCACTATCAAATTGTTGCTTCAAACAAGGCATATCGCAATTCCTTCCATAATAAAAATCATATTGAAGGCAAGTTTTGCTATGAGGTTTCACATAATTATAACTCACCCTGTAGTCAGCACGGCGAGCATTGTCCCTTAGAAACAGTCATGCGCACAGGACTTTCCACCAGTGTGCTGCATATACACAAACATGGTGATGAAGAAGAGCATGTTCAGATCAGTGCCAGCCCCATTCATAACGATCAAGGTGAGATTCATTATATGGGTGAAACCATGGTTACTATCACCCAGGAAGAAAAAGATCCTCAATTACTGATTGGTCGTACACCGGCTATTTTACGCCTGATAAGTATTTTACATCGTGTCGCCCCCACTCAATCAACCGTATTTATTGAAGGAGAAAGTGGTGTCGGCAAGGATTGTGTGGCTAATTATATCCATCATTTTTCTAAACGCAGCAGTGAAGAAATGATTGTTGTTGATTGTGGTGCCATCGGCGAAACACTGATTGAAAGTGAATTATTTGGTTATGAAAAAGGTGCCTTTACTGGTGCCGTAAAACAAAAAATTGGTTTAATTGAATCCGCCAATGGTGGTACTCTTTTTATTGATGAAATTGGTGAACTGTCATTAGACTTGCAAACCAAACTCCTTAGAGTGTTAGAAAGCGGCACTATACGCCGTATTGGCGGCACCCATTATTTTGATGTGGATGTGCGTATTATTGCTGCCACTAACCAGGATGTTAAAAAGATGGTGAATAATGGCACTTTTCGCCAGGATCTTTACTATCGTCTTGCCACCTTTCCTGTGCATGTGCCTCCCTTACGCGATCGTAAAGCCGACATACCTGCTATCGCAGAACATTTTTTACGTAAGATTGAGGATGGTGCTCAACATATCCCGTTACGCTCCGATATTATTGAAATTCTTTCCTCATATAATTTCCCTGGCAATATCAGAGAATTACGCAATATCATGGAGCGTGCTGTTATCCTTTCAGCCGGTGATCTGATTACAGAAGAACATCTAACCATCGATAAAAATCCTCATCATGTTTTAAACAATGAATTCGATGATATGGATGTAGATGATTTTCCAACTTCTTTACATAGGACTGGTGCCACAGAAAACACCACAAAATCGACACCACTTACAGCAAAAAAATCCCGTAAACCAGACATAGAAACAGTAAAACGTACTCTGGAATTTCATAATGGCCATCGTCTATCTGCGGCACAGGAGTTGGGGATCAGTGAGCGAACCTTATATCGATATTTACAGAAAATAAGCAAAATGGAGCAGAGCGATAATTATACAAGTTAAAAATTGAGCAGAAAAAAAAGGCCCAATCCAAATCCATTAATACTCTTTATTAATACAAGTAAAGGGCGATTGGGCAACTCTGACAACAAAAATTGTTAAAATCCTGAAATTAAGCAAAAAACTTATTTTCAGGTTATCGACTAAAAACGAAATTTAGAGCTATAACTCAAACACATTCCGTTCATACTTTACTCTATTGCACATGCCATGCCATTTTTCTCACATATAGCGTATCCATCTGTTTTATATAACATAATAAGTATTATAAAGAAAAATTTCAAAGGGAATTATAATTCCGTCATGACAGTTCAGACTGATACAATAGATTATGACATGACATATCACTCGCATGTCATGTCACTTCAAACGTGATGATATTATTTAAGATAACTAAGCTGGAATTAGGCTGGAATTAGCTGAAATTAACTTCAGACTGGATGCATTTTGAGTGCATTTAAATTAAAAAGGTACGGTAAAACGGAGGGTCGCTTACCGTACAAGAGCTTACACTGTGGAAAAAGAAAATAGCCTGAAACAAGATTAACTCTTATTTCTTATTAACTCTTATTTAAAAGAACGCTACTCACTCTTTAAAATTCGTTGCTATAGATATAGCAACGAATATGCCAACAATGAACATTCTTGAAATTCTTAAAACAAAAGATTGTATCCGATTGTTTTTATTAATTTAATTAAATCTATTATGAAATAGACAGCTAATGAATATTACTAAAGCAGAGAAATCTTTTGACAGAGTCAGCGTACTTGCCTGCCAAAAATGACATTGAAATACCACTTTTGACACTTTTTGTTGTTGGTTTTTAAATGTAGTAATTTAGAAATACTCGCTGCATAGTTACTACATTGATTGCTCAGGACAGTTTATTTAAAACAATTCATATTGCGACTGTATTATTTTTTCTAACGACGTACCTGCTACCATTAAAAGTGCATCCACAACAGGAGCAATTTGTTTTTCAATATAATGTTCATAATCCAATGCCTGTACGTTATATTCCAATGGCTCAGGTCCCGTTTTGGTCATCACATATTCTATCCAGCCGCCATTTTCATAGCGCGATGACAGTCCATTTTTTTTAGCATAGTCTTCAGCTTTTGCTGCTGCCTGAGCATGAGGCGGCCGGTTTTTTTTATATTCTGATAATTTTTGTCTCAGCCGTTTACGATAAATTAACTTATCGTCAAATTTTCCCTGCTTTAAATCCAGTACTATAGACTTTAAATAATCATCATAGGCTAAGTCATGAAAAAAACGATGATATATTTCCTGCTGCACATTTCTGGCTAACGCAGTCCAGTCTGTCCTGACTGTTTCCAGCCCTTTAAAGACAATATGAGTAGAACCTTTTTCATTGATTAATCCTGCATAACGTTTTTTACTGCCTTTATCAGAGCCTCTTATAGTCGGCATAAAAAAACGTCGATAGTGTGTTTCATATTCCATTTCTAATAAAGACTCAATTTGATATTCATCCTGTAATAACTTTTGCCAGTGATCATTAATCTTTTTAATTAAATGATGCCCTATTTTATCTGCTTTTGATTGTTCTATTGACGCACCCAGGGACACAAAAACAGAATCGGTATCACCGTAAATCACATTATAACCTTCAGCTTTAATTAAACAGGCTGTCTGTTTCATTAATTCATGCCCTCTTAATGTAATTGAGCTGGTTAAACGGGCATCATGCACTCGGCAGCCTGATGTTCCCAGGACACCATAGAATGAGTTCATAATAATTTTAATCGCCTGTGACAGCGCTTTATTTTTAACCTGTTTCGCTGTATCTCTGGCCTGCCAGAGTGACTGAATAATATCAGGTAAAATAAAGTCATTACGGGAAAAACTCACCCCGTTAAAACCGGGAATACACTCTGTTGCCTGAAGTTCCTCTGCTTTAATTCGGGCGTAGGGATCAACCCTGAAGGTACAAATAATGCTGGGATATAAACTTTTATAATCCAATACTAAAACACTATCATATAGACCGGGTTTTGAATTCATGACATAGCCGCCAGGTGCTGACAGCGTTTCTTCTCGATCGGTAAGGTTTGGAGCAACAAAACCTTTACGATGTAAGCGCGGTAAATATAAATTATCAAAGGCTGCTACTGAACCACCGGTTCTATCCATTTCCAGACCGGTTAATCGAGCCCGCTCTATGGCAAAGGAAATTAATTCAGTATGCTCAAAGATATCCCACACCAGTTGACAGTCTTCGAGATTATAAGCAGCTAAAGCCAGTTGATCCTCATAAAAAAGCCGCTTAATTTCTTTCGCATTTTTCAATGGATCATAATTTTTTTTTGATTTATTGCTGGTTTCTTTTGGCTTTAACAGCTTTCCTCGACCTAAGAGCTCGTTACCAACATTTTCTAATGAAAAACTGGGGAAATTCCAGGTGGCACTTTTTAGAGTATCAATGCCATCGAGGATGACTCGGCCCGGTATTAATAAAAAGAAATGGTTTTGTTCTGTCTGGGCCTTTCTCCAGACTGGTAAACTTTCTCCACGACCAATAGTAAGTGACATTTTTAATTGGTCTGCTTTTTTTTGTAAAAAACGAAAATCAAAATTAATGACATTCCAGCCTATGATAATATCCGGGTCCTGCTGTAAAACGATGTCAATAAAGCGCAGCAGCAAATCTCTCTCATTAGAAAAAAACTCTATATTTTGTTCGCCCTGTATAGTTTCTCCCTTCATCAGGGTCACATGCCATTGTTCACAGAGCAAAGAAATGGAATATAGCTCTCGACTGTCATAGGCTGTTTCAATATCCAGAGACATTACTTTCAACACCGGCGGGTGTTTTTCAAAATGAGCCTGCGGCTTAATATGAGGATTAACTAAAAAATGTTTTGCTTGCGTTTTGGTGGATTCTTTATGGTCATTTACCTTGATGGTGACAGGCCCGGTCAGATAACGTTCCGTTAGATAACGCTCTACTGGTCTTATATCAGCTTCATAGTGCCGTATCGCTAATTGCTGTAATCGTTCTCTGGACTGATAAAGCGCCTGTTGTGAATTAAAATAAACACCCGATACGGGCTTATGTTCAAAGTCCATTAATTTTAGTGGTTTAATTTGGTAGTCCGCAATGGCTGATAATGCCCTGTCGACCTGCTGAGAATCTTCCTGACGAATAAAGAAGATAGCCTGTTGATTTTCAATCAGCACATGCAGAGGGCCTGAAGCACTACTGAACCAAAAATCCAGGATAATACCTTTTGCGGTATCACGCCATTGGCGTGTTAATAAAAAGGCATCAATTGATATCTCAAATTTTGACACTTCATTGTTACTCATACGAACTCTTTAACAGGTAAACTTTTAACTGGCAAGAAGTGACTAATTTGCTGCTTTACTAAATTAAATAATTGTTCAAGTTCTTCTGTTCTATTGGATTGTATTCGCCATGCAAAGCCAATTTCACGATAATTTTTGCTTTTATCTGCCAGTTGACTGATCTTAATATCGGTATCATTCAAGATACCTGAGGCAATGGCCATTTCAGGTAAAAATGTCACACCCAGATCATTATTTACCATCTGCACCAGCGTATGCAGACTGGTTGCAGCAAAGGAATTTATTTTCTCTGAGTGCTCAAGATGACAGGCGGACAGCGCATGATCTCTTAGACAATGACCATCTTCAAGTAATAAAAGGCTATGATCATCCAGATTAGAATAATCTGCATCTAATATCTGCTGATTTAATTGTGAATCCTTATGTTGAGCAAAATAAAAGCGATCCTTATAAAAACTTTTCATCACAACACCACTAGATGGATAAGGCAGTGCCAGCAGCACTAAATCCAGTTCCCCCTCATTAAGCTGCTTTAAAACAACATCACTTTGCCCTTCACGCACAAAGACCTTGAGTTCAGGAAATTCCTGCTTAATCATCATTAATATTTGCGGTATGAGAAAGGGTGCTATCGTTGGTATCACTCCCAGCTTTAAAGTACCGCCAAAGGGCTGGGCAAAGTGCTGCACCTGCTCAGTTAATTGTTCAACACTTAATAAAATATGTTGTGCCTGCTGCACCACTTCTTCTGCCAGCGGTGTAAAAAGGATTTTTTTATTATTTCTTTCAATTAAACGAATCCCTAGTACATTTTCCAGAGCGGCAATGCCGCTGCTGAGCGTTGATTGACTGACAAAACAGGCTTTAGCCGCTTCACCAAAATGTTGGTATTTATGCACATTCACTAAATAATGAAGATGTTTTAAACTGGGTAGCCTCATAATACTGTCCTTTATTTAGTCTGATCATTAATTAAAACCCACAACCATCGATTTTATCTATTATAACATCCGAATTAATTAATTTTACTAATCGTTATAAAAACCATAAACTCTTTTCCAACAACAAACAAAACTCAACAAATGATTGGAGAAAAATATGTTAGAAAATCGTGAAGGTCAAAATGTACCAGAAGTTACTTTTAAAACTCGTCAGAATAGTGACTGGGTTGATGTCACTTCCAGTGAGCTATTTGATAATAAAAAAGTCGTGGTCTTTGCTCTACCCGGGGCATTCACACCGACGTGCTCTTCCAGCCACCTGCCAAGATACAACGAATTGTATCCTGTTTTTAAAAATAATGGCATTGATGATATTTATTGTCTTTCCGTTAATGATACTTTTGTTATGAACGCCTGGCAGGATGATCAAAGCGCAGAAAAAATCACTATGCTGCCTGATGGCAATGGTGAGTTTTCAAAAGGTATGGGCATGTTAGTTGATAAAGAAAACTTAGGATTTGGTGATCGCTCATGGCGCTATGCAATGATTGTCAATAACGGTGTAATCGAAAAAATGTTTATCGAGCCTGAAGTTGACGGCGACCCGTTTGGCGTTTCTGATGCTGATACAGTTTTAAAGTATATAAATCCTGAAGCCAAGGCATTACCAACAGTCACTATTATCACTCGTAAAGGTTGCCCGCATTGCACACGTGCTAAAGAACTATTAACAGCCAATAGCTTAGCCTATGAAGAAATTGAATTAAGTCAGGCTGTTACTAACCGTTCTTTAACAGCATTGAGTGGTGCACATACGACACCTCAGATTTTTATGGATGGTAAATTAATTGGTACTGCTGATGATTTAGAAAAGTATTTAACAAAATAGGCATTTAAAAATTAGCTATTTTAGGCGAATGAATTCGCCCCTGCAGAATAAATCAGCCAATAATTTAATAGGTTATTAGACACTGAATTGTAGGGGCGAATTCATTCGCCTTATTTATAGATGAACATTTGTTAAGATCAAATAGTTAGCATAATAACACGCCAGCCCATCATTTATCCTTATGATATTCACTCAATAGTTGCTGTGCCTGCTCTGCACTGAGTATCTTCCATGGTAACGGTATAACTCCTGCCACTTTTTGCTGATATTTTTTATACACTTCACCATGATAAGCAATAAGCTTTTGTTCTTCTATTTTTGAACCTATAACAAAATAGGCCGTCACTAAAGAATAAACCAGCAATTGCACCGAAGAGACATCTCTAGTCCAGATAAGCACTAAGGCAAAAAAATACCAGGGATGAC
>WTAX01000189.1 GCA_013139395.1 Gammaproteobacteria bacterium
TTACTAATAGCGATGAAACCAATATGATCGCTTGTCAGATTGCTTATACTATTTTTCATACTCCCATGAAAATTGCACGGGTTCGTTCCAATCAGTATTTAAAGTATAACCAGCTGTTTTCCAATGAAGCATTGCCAGTTGATGTGTTAATCAGCCCGGAACAATTGGTGACTGATTATATTAAACGCCTGATTGCCTATCCCGGAGCCCTTCAGGTATTGGATTTCGCTGGTGGTCTGGTGCAGTTAGTTGCTGTCAGAGCATTTCAGGGCGGCCCCTTATTAGGTCATGAACTGCAGGAACTTCGTGATCATATGCCCAGTGTTGATACTCGGGTTGCCGCTATTTATCGTAAAGGAAAGCCTATCATCCCTACGGCAGACACTATTATTGAAGAGCATGATGAGGTGTTCTTTATTGTTGATCGGCGCCACACGAAAAAAGTCATGTCCGAACTCAGACGGGTTGATAAACCGTTTAAACGTATTATTATTGCCGGTGGTGGTAATATTGGAAAACGTCTGGCCGGAGCATTGGAAAGTCGTCTTCATGTAAAGATAATAGAACATAATCAGGCCAGTGCCAGAATGTTATCTGAGGAACTCGAAAAAACGATTGTGTTACTGGGTGATGCCTCTGATGAAGAGTTATTAATTGAGGAAGATATTGAGGGCACCGATGTGTTTTGTGCTTTGACCAATGATGATGAAGCGAATATTATGTCCGCATTATTGGCAAAACGTCTTGGTGCTCGAAAAGTCATGGCCTTAATCAATCGGGCGGCTTATGTTGATTTGGTTGAAAGTAGCGGCGATATTGATATTGCGATCTCACCTCAGGAGGCAACTATCGGCAGCCTGCTTGCTCATGTCCGCAGAGGTGATGTGGAAATGGTGCACTCATTACGAAAAGGTGCTGCTGAGGCCATTGAAGCAATTGCTCATGGTGATAAGAAAACATCAAAAGTCGTGGGTCGTGCGATTGAAGAAATTTCCTTGCCGCCGGGAACTAATATTGGTGCTATTGTACGCTCAGGTGAGGTAATCATTGTGCATCATGATACCGTGATAGAATCGGAAGACCATGTTATTTTATTTTTGATCAATAAACGCCATATTAGTGATGTAGAACGACTTTTTCAGGTCGGTGTTACTTTTATTTAACTTTTCATATAACTTTTACTCAAGCTTTTAATTTAACCTATGCAGCCACTCGTTATTTTACGTATTATCGGTTTATTATTGATGATATTCAGCACCACCGTGATACCCTCTATTGGCGTATCATTGTGGTATAACGACTCAGAATCCAGCACCTTTATTAACGCTTTTATGGTTATTCTGCTCAGTGGTTTTTTTATCTGGCTGCCGGTTAAAAACCGACGTCGAGAACTGCGCATTCGTGATGGCTTTGTCGTTGTTGTCCTGTTCTGGTTTGTTTTTGGCCTGGTTGGAGCTTTACCTCTTTATCTCTCACACAGTCTGCAGGCAAATTTTACCGATGCTTTATTTGAATCTATTTCAGCACTGACGACTACCGGAGCTACTGTTTTTACCGGCCTGGATGATTTGCCTCGATCTATTCTCTATTATCGACAGCAATTGCAATGGCTTGGAGGTATGGGGATCATTGTTTTAGCCGTTGCGGTATTGCCTATGTTAGGAATTGGAGGCATGCAGTTGTACCGTGCTGAAACTCCCGGGCCAATCAAAGATAATAAACTAACGCCGAGAATTACTGAAACTGCCAAAGCTCTCTGGTATATTTATCTGGGTCTGACTATTTCCTGTGCCGTGGCCTATTGGTTTGCAGGTATGACACCCTTTGATGCCATTGGCCATAGTTTTTCTACGGTGGCTATTGGTGGTTTTTCAACTCATGATGCTTCAATTGGTTATTTTAATAATCAGTTGATTGAAGTGATTGCCGGTTTTTTTATGCTGTTAGCCGGAGTCAACTTTGCCTTGCACTTTAGTGCCTTACGCTTACAGAGTCTAAAACCCTATTTATTTGATGTTGAGTTTCGTGTATACCTGGCGCTGTTAGCCGTGGCTTCAATGATCTCTGTTCTCTATCTGCATTTTACCTCGACGTTTGAAACATGGGGCAATGCATTACATCATGGTATTTTTCAAACTATTTCAATTGGTACTACTGCAGGTTTTACCACTTCTGATTATTATAACTGGCCGGGATTTTTACCTGTCATGCTGCTTTTTTTAAGCTTTGTTGGTGGTTGTGCGGGTTCAACTGGTGGTGGTATGAAAGTTATCCGCTTTATTTTATTATTTAAGCAGGGAGTGAGAGAAATTTTTCGCCTTATCCATCCCAATGCACAGATTCCTGTGAAAATTGGTGGTAAAGCAATGCCTGAAAACGTCAGTAATGCCATCTGGGGATTTTTTGCTTTGTATGTTGCCAGCTTTAGTATCATGATGCTGTTATTAATGGCTTCAGGCCTGGATCAGGTCACGGCATTTTCTGCATTAGCGGCGTGCTTAAATAATCTAGGCCCCGGCCTGGGGGATGTTGGGGCTAACTATAAGGGGATTAATGATTTTTCTAAATGGGTTCTTTGCTTTGCAATGTTGTTAGGTCGTTTGGAAATATTTACTCTTTTAGTTATACTGACACCATCATTCTGGCGACGTTAGAATACGTGTTGTTCAAAAAAATAAGCAACCACAGGCTTTTTGTAAATAATACGCTGAATAGTTACAAAAATATAAAATAAAAAGTATGAAAGAAATAAGATCAAAATGGAATAATCGTTATGAAGCAGTCCATGTTCCAAATCAGGTAATTGAGGTACTTGAACTGAATCAACATTTATTACCTGCTCAGGGTAAATCTCTCGATCTGGCCTGTGGACTGGGGGGGAATGCCTTAAGGATGGCTGAACTGGGGTTTGAAAGCCATGCATGGGATATTTCTGATTCGGCTATTGAAAAAGTACAAGAGTTTGCTCAAGAACGCCAACTGAGTTTATCAACCCGGCAATGTGATATTAGTCAGTATGAACAGCAAAAAAAAATGCTTGAAGAAGGATTTGATGTCATTATCGTCAGTCGCTTTCTACTACGTGATATTATGCCGTCTCTTATTTCAGCTCTCAGGCCGGGCGGTTTGATTTTCTACCAGACATTCGTGCAGGATAACGTTTTATCTGAAGAAGGGCCCAAAAATAATCATTTTCGTTTACAGCCTAATGAACTTATTAAACTTTTTTCAGGCTTAACCTTGCGTTATTATCGTGAAGAAGGGATACAGGGTGATATTGAAAAAGGCCTTCGAAATGAAGCCATGCTGGTCGCACAAAAAAATTAGCTTCTTTATTGCTATAGAGTTGTTGTTTCTGGTGGTTGTTTGTTTTTATTTTGTTTTTCAAGCTCTTTATTCATTTCTTCCAGGCCTTCCTGTAGAGAGCGTTCCATTTGCTGTAGTTCATCTTTAACGGATTCACCCATGACCTTGACACCTTTATCAATGGTTTCTCTCATAGTGTTTGATAATTGTTCAATGACGGACTGTAATTCACTGCCAAGCATGGACTCACGTGTTTTATCAAAATCGACCAGCCATTGACCGTTTTGGTTAATCAGAATAGTGCGTAAGCTGGTTATTGCTACCTGGTTGTCTTTGTGACGGGTTAACTGAGTTAAAATTTGTGCCGAAGCTACACTGATGCTTTGTTCGCCCAACTCGATAAAGTCTTTTGGATTCTTCAGGATGAATTTAAAATTTGGCAGACTTTCGGGAGTTAAAAATTGTTTTGCTGTTTCTGTATCACCCTCTAAAGTGGCTGTCCAGAATGACTGGGCGACTGTTAGTGGTGTATTGGGCTTTTGTTCTGTACAGCCTTGAAAGAAAACAGCAGTGAAAAAAATGAGAAAAATTAGTGGGCTTTTTTTAATAAAAACGTTCATTATAAACTCTTAAACAGTTATGGAAAAAGTAACAGGGCCATCATTGAGCAATGATACTTTCATATTCGCACCAAATTGTCCTGCAGCAACTTGTGTGTATTGGCTATGGGCCTGATTGAGCAGGTAGTGAAAAAGAACTTCAGCTTCAGAAGGTATTTTGGCTGAACTAAAACTGGGACGTAGTCCTTTTTTGGTGTTAGCAGCTAAAGTAAATTGTGGCACCAGTAATAGACCGCCATTAATGTCCTTAACACTCAGGTTCATTTTATCATCATTATCGGCAAAGATTCGATAATTAAGCAGTTTGTGCAGGAGTTTATCGGCCTGGGCGTGCTGGTCGTTTTTTTCCATGCCAATTAGAACAAGAATACCTTGTTCAATTTGGCCGATGAGTTGTTCTTCAACCTCAACTTTTGCCCAACTGACTCGTTGAATTAATCCAATCATTATAAAGCGTTTCTATGCAACTCTTATTGATCACGGGGACTATTGGGATTCATGCCGCTAACCACGTATCGCTGTGACATTATCAGGTATTATTTTTTCATGAACAATTGCCGGCATTGGTGAATTAATGGTGGTGAGCATTTTATTCACATCGAAAATGTGTTTTTGCAGGCCTTTTGCTTCTATTTTAAGGCTGGTGACACGATCAGCAATAGAGTCTCTGGATTGCCCGGCTTTTTTTAATTGATCCAGGCGCTGACGCAGTTCTTTTTTGTGTCCCTTAACTTGACGAATAAGAGGTGTTAAAGCCCGTTTTCCCCAATCATCAGCATCCTTGTTTAGTTGATAATAAATATTTCTTGCTCGACTCACAAGGGAGATAAAGAATTTTTTAATGACAAAACTTTGTTCCGTCATCGTCGAGTAGACACTGGTTCGGTATTCTTCAGCATCCTGATATAACGTATCAATTTCTTGTTTGTATGATGTAATGGAGAATAATTTAGGTCTGATATCGGTGTCTTCATTTTCATTTTGAAAACGATTATAAATTGATTTTACTAAACGGTTTGTCAGCTCAGTTTGCTTGGCTGCTTCATTCATCGTGTGACTAATATTGTCAAACAGGGATTTCATGCTGTTTTTCATGCCATTAGTTGTCCAGCTTCCCTGCATTAACTGACGAGCGTTATTGACTTGCTTGTCCAGTTGGTCTAGATCGATGATATTCTTTAAACGCTTATGTTGACCTAAAAGAATCTGGCGGCTGGATTGTAAGTTCTCAGCATTACGATGATAAATGGCTTGTTCTTCGCGAGTTTTTTCTAACAGAGTTTGAATGATGTTTTCATTTTTGCCACTGACGCTGCTAAAATCTTCGATGGATTTTTTCTTACCATTAAATTGGCCTAATAGTATGCTTTTAGACTCTTGCATCATCTCATTAATATCAGCAATGAGTGTGTTGCGTACAAGTTGTTCTTTTTGTGGAATAATTTCATTAGACAGCACATTTTCCATGGCACTCAAATTACTGGCTTCTATTAATTTAGCATCATTTCGTACTCGCCCGATAAGACCTTTTTGTGCTGAAACTGCAAACACACGTTTGGCATCAATACTGAGCGTTTGAGCTGTTTCAGTGCATTGTCTTTGAATACTGCTTTTAATTTCACTCTCTGTTTTTAATTCATCCCATAGAGTATCGATTTTATTCAGTGCTACGACCAATCCATTGTTATGATTGCGTCGGAAACTTTTGAGGTGGCGACGCCAGATATCCATATCTGATCGTGTGACTCCAGTATCAGCAGCAAGAACAAAAATAGCTGCCTGAGCATTGGGCAGCATGTTAATTGTCAGTTCCGGCTCGTTACCTAATGAATTTAATCCTGGTGTGTCTAAAATAGCCAGCCCTTGTTCTAAAAATGGGTGGGGAAAATTAATCAGTGCATGGCGCCACATGGGAATCTCAACAATTTGAGTGTCAGCCAATTCTGTACCATTATTGTCGGTAATGACATCATACAAGCCTAAGCGTTTAGCTTCGCTGGCTTTTACTTTTTTTGTGTTAGTGATCTGGGCAAAAGAGCTGGCCATGTTTTCAGGAGAAGAAATATCAAGTTGAATATGAGTCCAGTTAATACTATTTTGTTTTTGTTCTGTAATACTGGCATCTTCTGTGCGGCTTTCGATGGGTAATAGACGCATATAAGGCTTAGGTTCATCCACATCATAAAATAGTTCAGTCGGGCACATGGTGGTGCGACCTGCTTCACTGGGTAATAAACGGCGCTTGAACTGGGAAAAGAAAATGGCATTAATCAGCTCTGTTTTACCTCTGGAAAATTCACCGACAAAAGCAAGAGTAATCCGATCATGCTTTAGAGTTTGTAATGTTTCATATATTTTTAGACTTTGTTCGCTTTCTTCAAGTTGAGTGGTATCGAGCCATCCCTGGAATTCTTCAATGGCCGCTACCAGGTTACTTTTCCATTTTCCATAAGCGTGGATATTATCGAAAAAGTTTTTATTTGTCATAGTCTTGTCTTCTTTTATATCGGTCTGTTGAGCACTATTTCTAGGGTTAAGCATAGCAGAAAAATTAGCAATGGCTAATGTTAATTGAAAAAAACGGGTAACTATTCAGCGTATTGTTTTCAAAAAGCCTATGATTGCTTATTTTTCTTCCAGTTTAGCAAAATAGTAAGGAAAAAACGTGATAGGTTTCAAATTGTTAGCCAAAGATTACGGGTATAAACATAATGAGAATATTTAGTGCGACAAAGACAAGAATAGGCGATAGATCAAATCCTGAAAAAGGAGGTAAAAGCTTACGTGCAGGACGCATCACTGGTTCAGTAATATGATGAATTAATGCGGTGGCCGGGTTATAGGTTCCAGGGCTTACCCAGCTAATGATGACTTGCACAAGAATGGCAAAAAAGTAGATGTAAAGCACCAGGGTTAACAATGAACCGATACTATGCCAGAGTAAAAATACAGGATTTACAGAAATACCTCTTATGGCAAATAATAAAATGTTTTCTATATATTGAAGAAAATAAGCTAATAATATAGAGGCAATATCAATACCAAATAGACCGGGAATGATTCTGCGCAGAGGCTTCAATACAGGGGTAGTTGCTTTGACAATGAATTGGGAAAGAGGATTATAAAAATCAGCACGAACTGTCTGCAATATAAAGCGGAGCAAAATGATGATGATATAAATGCCAAAAATCATGCTTATTAAATAAGAGCCAGCG
>WTAX01000326.1 GCA_013139395.1 Gammaproteobacteria bacterium
GGTCGTTGTGTTGCTTTTGTATAAGGTTTTATGCGCTCGATAAGCGAGTTACCCGCATCTATATCCACACCTGCATCACGATAACTGAGAGATTGTTTGCTCACCTGGCTGCTCCGAATTTAAAAGAGAAAAATTTAAAAGGGGTATTATACTGCAAATGTAATTGCAGAATCCACAAACCTGTTGCTGTTTATGAATAAGCTTAACGTCGATTTGGATTATACTAACGAGCAGATTTTTGCTATTCTATCGGGTTAGAATCATCCTGTCAGGGCATACAAAAGGGAACTAAACCTTGGAACTTAACTTAACTATGCGATTAACACAATGCGATTAACTATAAGCCAATTAACTATAAGCCAATTAAGTATAAGCCAACTTAGAATAAGGCAAGTCAGAAATCTTTGTTTTATTCTTCTTAGCAGTCTGCTCTTTGTTCAGTCTGGCTTTGCTGCTGATGTCGGCAAACTTTATGAAGCCAGTGTTAAAGCCGAAAGAGATATAGGCGAAAATGAACTGATTAAAGAAGCCTTTAGCCTTGTCCTGATTAAAGTATCCGGGCGCTCAGATGTGGTTTCTTCACCGGCATATGCTGGCTTATTGAAAAAAGCGGATGCTGCTATTTCTCAATTTCGCTATGATCATAAAACCATCCCCTCTGATCAGTTGCTAGAAAATAGCACGTCAGAAAACAAAACAGTAGAAAAAGAAAAGTGGTTCTGGGCTCGTTTTAATCCTAAAACAATTAATGATTTATTAACAGAAGCACAAATACCGGTATGGGGAAAAGTCAGACCTGAGACCCTAATCTGGTTTTCTCAGGAAGTGAAGGGAAAGCGTTTTCTAAAAAGTCAGCATGATGCGCCTCAAATCTATGATGTATTTAAAAAGCAGGCTGAATCTCGCGGTATTTCTCTTATCTTTCCTTTTTTGGATCTGCAGGATCAGTCCAGCATTTCTGCCACCGATATCTGGGGAAACTTTAATGATGCCATCTTATTAGCGTCAAAACGTTATCAGGCTCAGTCAACACTCACCTCACGATTATTTAAAGAACCGAGCGGCTTATGGGTGAGTCAATGGAATTTATTACTATTGGGTGAGACACAAAGTTGGGAAATACGTGATGAAAAATTAGACCGGGCTCTGGCTTCAGGGATTGATGAGCTGGCGGATAAATTAGCACAACAATTTACTCAGTTTGATCAGCAAGGCGATAGAGCGGGTTTATTAGTACAAATCAATAATGTCACTAATTTTAAAGGATTTCAGGAGCTGGATGATTATTTACGTAATCTGGCAACCGTTAAATCTCTCACTTTGGTGCAGATGGAGCAGGACAGGTTAATTTACAATATTGAATTTCTAGGTAGTCAAACGTCATTGATTCAGGAAATTCGTCTGGGTGATATGCTTAATTCTATAGAACGCAGTGGTCGTAATTCTAATAATACTGATGATGCTGACAATCGCTACAAACCAGTCATTCTTGATGATCTGGATAAAAAAAATGGCATAAGTGACGGCTCCACTGAAAAGCCCGGCGCAAGAGAGGTGGCTTTAAATTCGATGGACAAAACAGCAGAAACACAAAAGCCCTCTGGTGAAATAAAAATGGGTGAAACAAAAATAGAAGAAGCAATACCTGTCGTACGGCAACCGTTACAACCGGATTTAGAATATTGGTATGCCAGATAGGGGCTCGGGATGAGTGAATCGCAAAAGTGGATGCTATTGTCGATTGTGTTATTAATCGGCTGGATCTTTTACCTGTTGTCACCCATATTAACGCCATTTTTGGTCGCGGCATTTTTGGGTTATCTTGGTGATCCTATGGTTGACAGGCTTGAAGCACGTAAGCTTTCCAGAGGTTTATCGGTAACCATTGTTTTTGTGTTCTTCACCATACTCCTATTGGTAATGATTCTTCTTCTAATCCCTTTATTAGAAAATCAAATAATTGCATTAGTGAAGAAATTACCCGGTTTTATTGAATACCTGCAAACTCATGTGATTCCCAGGCTACTGAGTGTCACTGGCTTAGCGAATCAAAATGCAGAATATGGTATTGACCTCACTATCTTAAAAAAAGCGATAGGGGAAAACTGGCATAGTATTGGCGGTCTGGCAGGCTATCTGGTGAACTCGATTTCTACCTCAGGCATGCTTATTATTGCCTGGCTGTCTAATATTGTTTTAATCCCTGTTATTGCTTTTTATTTTATGCGTGACTGGGATGTTTTGGTGGACAAAATTCACCATTTGATCCCACGCCATATTGAGCCTCTGGTTGCTCGGCTGGCGAAAGAGTCCGATGAAGTCCTGGCTGCATTTATGCGTGGTCAGCTTCTGGTAATGGTTTGTCTGGCGACTATTTATTCAGTGGGACTATGGATAGCAGGCCTGGAATTAGCCTTCTTAGTCGGGCTTTTAGCCGGTGTTGTCAGCTTTGTTCCCTATTTAGGTTTTATTGTCGGGATTGTTGCTGCGGTTATAGCTGCCTTTATGCAAGTTCATGATCTGAGCTTATTACTTCCCATTGCGATTGTGTTTGGTATCGGGCAATTAATAGAAAGTATGTTATTGACGCCTTTATTAGTGGGCGATCGTATTGGTTTGCACCCGGTTGCGGTTATTTTTGCTATCCTTGTTGGCGGACAGTTGTTTGGTTTTGTCGGAGTATTGATTGCCTTGCCTGTATCAGCTGTTGTCATGGTGTTATTGCGCTATATCTACCAGACCTATGTATCGAGTGGTCTATACGAAACTCAATGTGAAGTTAAAGAAGAAATTCAGGATTAAACTCTTCAATGCATAAATATCATATTCTCAGAAAACGTCTCAAGGCTCTTTTGGAGCAGCCTGAATCACAATTGCTCACGGGTAATCAGATTGGTCTGGAAAAAGAATGTCTGCGCGTTAATCGTTCAGGCAGTATTGCACAAACGCCGCATCCTGAAGCATTGGGTTCTGCTCTGACTCATCCTTATATTACTACTGACTATTCAGAAGCTTTGAGTGAGTTTATAACACCACCTTTCAGTAAGATTTCTGATGCTCTGGATTTTCTGCAGAATACCCAAAAATTTGTTTATAAGAATCTTGATGATGAGATTTTATGGGCAACCAGTATGCCCTGTGTGGTAGCCGGTGAGTCGAGTATCCCACTAGCTCGTTATGGTCATTCTAATGCTGGAACGATGAAAACTGTTTATCGCAGGGGCTTAGGACATCGCTATGGGCGTGTGATGCAGCTTATTGCCGGTGTACATTTTAATTTTTCTCTTGCTGAATCATTCTGGCCTGTTTTACAGGATTTAGAAGGTGATCAGCAATCCCTCCAGGATTTTATTAGTACGCGCTATTTTGATCTGATTCGAAACAGTCAGCGCATGGGTTGGTTAGTCCCTTATCTTTTTGGTGCATCACCCGCTGTATGTAAGTCTTTTTTACTTGGCGGCTCAACAACTTTAGATGAATTC
>WTAX01000506.1 GCA_013139395.1 Gammaproteobacteria bacterium
ACTTGGCTCAGCATTAGCATGGCAGGAGCAAAGTGTTTTTTCAGCACTGACATTTTTTATTATTTTGCTCTCAGCGCTATGCATTCAAATCGGCACCAATCTTTACAATGATGCTGCCGACTTTGAACGAGGTGCTGATACAGAAGAACGACTGGGCCCAAAAAGAGCCGCTCAACAAGGCTGGTTAAACTCACAGCAAATCAAAGCTGGTGCCCTTATTAGTTTTTCTCTGGCATTTCTAGCAGGTATTTATTTAGCCTGGCTGGGCGGTCTGGCCATTATCATTCTGGGTTTAGTCTCTATTCTTTGCGGCTATGCCTATACCGCAGGACCCAAACCTATCGCCTACTCACCATCAGGTGAAATCTTTGTCTTATTGTTTTTTGGCTTTGCGGCTGTAGGCGGCACTTATTATTTACAAACACAAACACTTAATACAGCCGTTATTATTATAGCAAGTACCATTGGTTGTTTAGCCGCCGCTATTTTACTGGTTAATAATTATCGTGATCTGGATAGTGATAGAAAGGCCCATAAACTCACACTGGTTCACTATATTGAACGTCCCATGGCACGAAAACTCTATAGCGCACTGATCATCTACCCTTATGTGCTTTTATTGTTTTTACTTGCTGAGCATTCATGGCTGATTTTATTACCACTATTAAGTTTACCTCTGGCAATCAAACTGATTCAGTTTTTTTTATCGCTAAAAATTTCTTCACAATTAAATCAGGTGTTAGCACGCACGGCTCAATTACAGCTTATCTATACCTTACTCCTGTCACTTGCTTTAATTTTCAGCACTCAATAAGACTCTCGATTTGTGAATAAGCCAATTAAACAATTAAATGATTCATTATTAGATCTACATCCTGATTTAATCATACAGCATTGTGCAATAACACCTTATAAAATCAAACTAAAAAAGCCTTTGCATACAGCCTCATCCAGCTTATATTTTCGTGAAGGCTTGCTTATCAAACTCACTGCAAACGTTCTCTCTACAAACACTCTCACAACAAACTCTATTTCTACAAGCAGTGCTTATTCTGCTATTGGCGAATGCGCTCCCATGATAGAGATTGGAACAGAGTCACTGCTACAGGCACAGCAATTTTTAGAAAAAAAATCAGCCTCAATAACTGGACAACATCTTAGTGCAGAACTTTTATCTGATATGGACAAGTTTCCCGCCTGTCGCTTTGCATTAGAAAGCGCTCTGCTGTCATTGATTGCTCAACACAGTCATAAAAATATTGCCGGCTTACTCAATAGTGAATTGCTTAATTCAGAAGTTACTCCTAAAATCAAAGTTAATACCATGCTCGGCGCTTTAAATAGTGACACTTTAGTGCAAGTAAAACAGGCTGAAACTAATGGATTTAACTGTATAAAAATAAAACTGGGTTTGAATTCTATTGAAACAGAAGCCCAACAACTTAAGGATTTATTAGAGACAATTTTACCTTCTACCCTGATGCGACTGGATGCTAACAAAAGCTGGACACTGGAACAAAGTGAATGGCTGCTCAATTTTCTAAAGCCTTATGAAAGACAAATTGATGGTATCGAAGAACCATTAAAAGTTTTTGATAATACCGCCTATCAATACTTACAAAGTAACACAGCAATTGCCCTTGCATTAGATGAATCATTTTCCAGCAGTGATTCACTTAACACATACCCGGTAAAGCGCTTAATATTAAAACCCATGGCACAAGGCGGTTTACTCAACACCTTAGAACGAGTCAGACAGGCACAACAATTAAACATCGAAACCATTGTTACCAGCAGCATTGAAAGCGGCTATGGACTCTGGGCTATCAGCTATTTATGTGCAGCGATTAATAATCAGCAGTATCATGGCATTGCAACCGCTTCCTGGCTGGAAGAAACGTTAATTAAACCACCTGAGATAACACATGGCATCATTACTATTTAATTATCCACTGACTACTCGCATGCATGATATTGATGCTGCGGGTGTGATGTTTTTTGCTCGTTTTTTTTATCACATTCATGATGCCTATGAAGAGTTTTTAAACCATCATGGGCAAAGCATAAAACACATACTCAGCAGTGAAATTATATTACCCATTAGTCATACAGAAGCCGATTTTAAGGCACCTGTTTTTTTAAATGAAACAATTCATATTGAAATTTCTTTACAGAAAATTGCAGTCGATAACTTTATTTTAAATTATCAATTTATTGATTCATCAGGAAAAATCAGAGCAGCAGTACAGACTCATCATGTGTGCCTGAACAGCAACAGCAAACAACGTCAGACGTTACCTGAAGCAATCCATCAATTGCTGACTAAGGGTGTTAATTAATTACTTACTTACTGGATTAGACTATCTACTATTAAAACAGCTTATTCCAGGGTTAACAATTTACATAGACTATGATTATTCAGTAATGAATAAGATTTATTACACAACAAAGTAAGAGATCAGATAAAGTTTAGCAGCATTTGATAGATATAATAATTTTATCCTCATCATTATTTTCCATCTCATCATTCAAAATCATTTTTGATATCTTAAAATTATTTAATTTGCATTTTCTTTTCCATTTCAAAATAGTATCTTATGATGAATTTTTTGTAACTACTCAGCGTGTTATTTACAAAAAGCCTGTGGTTGCTTATTTTTCTGACTTTGATTGTCTGAGCGCAGCGAGTTCTCAAAGTTAGAAAAATAAGTGACCATGGGCTTAACAAACGTTATTTAGGAATACACGCTTCTAAGTAACAGTTACAATTTTTTTTTGATTTTTATTCTTAATAATTTGAAAAATACGGGTGAACAGGTCATAATGACTAAAAACTAATCTAAAGGCATAAATTATGACACCCACATCAATATCTGTGGCAAAAGCCAAATCACATATTTCAGAATTAATTGCTAAGAGTCAGTATTCTCATGAGCGATTTATTATTACCCGAAGAGATAAGCCTGTTGCTGCTCTGGTAAGTCTTGATGACCTTAAAATATTAGAACAATACGAAGAAAAACAGGGCTTAGCTGCAATTTCAGGTAAATGGCAAGGTTTTGATGAGGTGATTGATGCAATCGGTGATATAGAAACTCTACGTGCTAATGGAGGTAAAGGACGCGATGTTTCTCTTTGATACAGATACAATTACTAATATTGTAAAACCACGCCCATCACAAAATCTACTAAAAAAATTAGCTAACATATCAATAAACCAGCAGTTTATTTCAACCATTACCATTTCAGAGATTGTATATGGTGCAGAAAAAAGCCAACGCCCAGAATTTCATTTAAACAATCTGGAAACAATTTTATTACCTGCTGTAAATATTGTTGGCTTTGATACCAAAGCAGCTTATGTTTGTGGTCGAATTCGTGCAGAACTTGAGAAACGAGGAACTCCTCTGGATTTAGCTGATCTTGAAATTGCATCGATTGCCATTGCCAATGGCTTAACCTTAATTACCAATAACGTGAAACATTTTGAGCGAGTACCAATGCTGCAATATGAAAACTGGCTATAAAAAACACAAAGGATTGTAATGACTAATACGCTCACCTGGTTACATTTATCGGATTTACATTTAACTTGCAAAAAGGATGAGCAAGATTGGACTACAAAAAGTATTAATCAGAATATAAACCAGATAAACATTTAGGCTCTATTTATAAAAAAATCATATAGAAATAATAAGTTGCTATTATTTGAAAAAACCTAAAACAATCACTTATGATCCTAAAAATTACCCTTTTCCTGATAACAATAAAATTGATGATTACATCAATTTTATAAAATATTGCACGAGAATAATTACTATTTTCTTATTATTCGCAGCAGTAACTTAGCTTTTCTTATAGCCTACAACGGTGGCGATACCCATTAGCAGCAAACCCAGTAATATCATTATTGCTCCAATACCGGTTCCTAAAATTGTGTTCGCCCAGGCAAAACCAAAAACAGCAAAAAAAGCCATTCCTGAGTGAGCAATGGTACCAATAATAAAAATCCAGCTCAGAAGTTGTTTAAATAATGCGGGCAGTGTTAACAAACCTAATACCAGGCCAACGGCAATATTAAGTATAGATTCCAGATTACCATGTGCATGAGGGCCACCCTTAATGGTATCAATAGGTGAACGAGCATTAAGATTGGTATTGATGGCCATTATTGCGAAAGAATTTGCCTTAGCAATTTCTTCTGCGGTCATTGTTTCAAGGGTTTCCTGATTTTCAAAATCAGAATT
The DNA here is from genome assembly GCA_013139395.1 of Gammaproteobacteria bacterium. Classification (GTDB taxonomy): domain Bacteria; phylum Pseudomonadota; class Gammaproteobacteria; order GRL18; family GRL18; genus GRL18. The sequence goes on from WTAX01000506.1 coordinate 4,248, forward strand.
AACAGCTAGCTGTAAACTGGATAATACCTGCTGCTTTGCCGCTGAGGCTTTTGCGGCATCAGGTAATAAATTGACCACCATATAGGGGCCCAGGCTGGCGGTCATGACTAAAAACAAAAAGCCAAATACAATATTTTTTTTACCTTCCATTATTTTTCCTTTGAACTATTTTTTGAAATAGTAGTTAATTATTATGATTATTTATTATTATTTGAACTGCTTTGCGATCAATTTTTCCCATGGTATTTCTGGGAATTTTTTTAACGCTCAATATGACTCTTGGTTGATAGGCCGACTGCATGTTTTCTTTAAGCCAACACTTTAGCTCATCAATCCCTCCACAAAACTGATCTTCCCCCACACAAAGCTGAACTTCTTCTGCACAAAAAAGGGCAACAATAGTATCACCCCAGTTTTGATTTGAATCTTTATTTTGTTTCTGAGCACAGTTATCACTATAGCTTGAATTTGCAATTTTTCCTATAGCAAAATCGCCTGAAACAGGAGACTTTTCCAGTAATGATTCAAGGTACTCAGGTGCAATGTTTTTTCCACCTGAAATAATCATATAATCATTACGTCCTATTATTGATAAATGATCATTATCAAGCTTTACTCTATCCTGAGTGGTAAACCACTGCTTATCATATTGTTCTGCTTTTATATCACTATAACCAGAAAATATCATATCCCCCTTAATTTCAAGGACATCATTATCTGAGAGTTGAGTTTTAAACCCATCAAGTATTTTAAGTTTATCCGGCGTTCTGCCAATAGCAATGGTTGAGCTTGCTTCAGTCATTCCATAACTAATATAAATAGGCCAGCCTGCTGACATGGCTCGCTGATACAATTCATCAGAAAGTCTGTCACCACCAATAATCACATACTTTAATGATTCAGGTGGTTTACGATCTTCACTAAGCTCTAACAGTTTAAATAGCATTCTTGGTACTAAGGAAATATGACTGATGCCATAGTGATTAATATCCCGCCAGACTTTTTCTGTATTGAAATTTTCATGTAATACTATCGATGCATTATTAAACCAGCAGCGATAAACAATCATCACGCCGGCAATATGACTTAAGGGCATACAGTTAAGCCAGATTGATGAAGCATCAATGGGAATTATTTTGACAAAGTTATGACAATGCGACTCAATATTTTGATAAGTAATAAGGGCAACTTTTGGACTTGCCTGACTGCCGCTGGTGGCAATGGCCAGGGCGATATCTGAATTATTGATATCAGTAAGCTCTAAACGAAAAGCAGATTCAAATTCAGAACTAACAGGAAATACCGTTCTTTTTTCTATAAAGCCATATAAAAGATCAAGTGTTGCAGCAAAGACATCTTGTGCCTGTATGATTAGAGTATCTGATGGACTAATCGCATTATGGGAAATAGATTCCTGGATTTTCACATAAAGATCGGCCCACGAGTAACATTGCCCCCGATAAAAAAGAGTCAATTCATATTTTATTTTACGGGCTTTCATTGCTGCCGATATGGATACAGGCAATACCAAAAAATAAATTTCGATAAGTCACTTTTGAAAATCCTGCCTGCTCAATCAATGACTTCATTTCTTCCTGATCAGGGAAACGTCGGATGGATTCAATTAAATATTGATAGGCTTCCGGCTGCCCTGCTACGAGCGCACCCAGTCGAGGAATAATATATTGATTATAAAGATTATAAAATGGCCGTATGGGCATCATTGGTCGGGAAAATTCCAGACAATAATACTGACCATCAGGTTTTAGTACTCTGTGGATTTCTTTTAAGGCATCACTCATGCTGGTCATATTACGAATACCAAAAGAAATAGTCAGTTTATCAATACTATTATCGGCAAAGGGCAGCTTTTCACCAATAGCAGCGACATTAACCACTTGCAATGAGTTTGCTTCAACACCTGCACGCATCATTTCAACACTGGGATCAACAACAATGACATTGGCACCTTTGCTCACGAATTTACGTGCAATATCACCGGTACCACCGGCTAAATCAACAATAATGTCTGTCGATTTAAAGTCGATAAAATTAACAAAAAAACGTTTCCAGATCCGATGAGTGCCAAAACTCATAAAATCATTCATTAAATCATAGCGGGGAGCAACCAGTTTAAAAACCCGGCGAATTTTTTCTTCACGTTGCTGTTGGGAGACGGTCTGCTGACCAAAGGTATTATCGAGTTTGCTCATATCAGGTATATTTCAGTGCTTAGAGCCTCAGCCCATAAAGAGCCTCAGCCAATAAAAAGTTTAAGCCGCTGATTATACCTGAAGTGAAGCCAGGTTGGCACCTCAGGGCCTCAAAAATAAATATTTATTTTCGAGGCTCTTATCTTCACTTATGAGACTTTAAGGAAGGCTCTTAATCAGGGTTTGACTGTTGTCAGGCCAAGACTAACCCATGACTGCATACCACCACGATACCACTTAAGTTTATAAGCAGGATAGCCCAGCTTTAACAGGGTTTTGATATTGGTTGCAGATTGTGGACACCATGTGCCATTACAGAACATCACCAGAGTTTTGGCATTACGGAAATCATGCTTACCTTTAATAGTTTGCACACCAAAGTTCTGAGTCAGAATGTCATTCAAAATTTCTGTCTCTGATTCCGCAGCAAACTCACCTTGTTGGTCAAGACTAATCTTGTTCCATGGAACACTGACAGAGCCGGGAATAGTACCCTGCTGAACCCATTCAGGTGTCCGCGAATCAACCACCATAACAGTTCGGTCACCACGACTGGCACGTTTAAGATATTCCAGTACTTCTAACTCACCAATGGTACCAACATTTTTTGCTACTGTAATTGGCTGCACACAAAATGGTGGGCAAGCTCTGGCAGTATGAGCAAAAGTGTTTGGGATAGTTGCTTTTTTATCAGTGACACGGGTAATACTCACAGGTTTGCCATTATGCATAACATCAAGCATCTTCACTGTCGGGGTAATATAGCCCGCACCAGCCACAGTTGAACCTGATACAGCACCACCACCGAGATAAGCTGGTGTTGTTAAGTTCTTTTGACCTTTTTGGGAAACAGCCTGTTCATAGCCATAACTGCCCTGGCGTTCCGCTTTACGTGCCAGCTTAGTAGCTTTATCCAGTTCTCCAGCTGCCAATGCCGCTTTTGCTTTTTTAATGATTTTACCGGTATCACGCCACTCACCCTTTACTGATGCGGCATGTTTACGTGATGTTTCAGCTTTAGCTATCGCAGTTTTGACGGCTGTTACTTCTTTAGAATCTGTCGCTTTTTTGTCAGCGGCCATTGCCGTACTGCTAATAAGCAAGGTTAAGCTCAGTAAGCTTATGGTCATTATTTTCACATTATTCTCCTAAAAATATTTTAATTATTTACAAACGCTGTTTATTTACGAGCGCCTGGACCATTTAATTCCAAACCATTACTCATATAGGTCAAAAAATATTCCAGATTACGATATTCTTCACCCTGAGCTTTAAATGGTTTTGCTCTTACTTGCTTATTACAACCTGTAAAACGACGGTGCAAGGTACCTACTGCACCCCATTTAGAACGATAAACTGGAAAGTGTGTGGTATGTCCTAAAGCAGAACTTAAAATTTCTGAGCGAATTTTATTACCCGCATTTTGTATATGACAGGTGGCACATGAGAAGTTCAACTGGCCTCTGCGAGTATAGAAGAATTTTTTTCCATCTTCATAAGCAGCCATAGCACCCGCATCACCTTCAGGTATAACCACTTGTGTTTTATTGCCTCTGGACTCAAAAGCAATATAGGACACTATATTGTTAATACTGCCTTTTTTGTATTTTAATGGTTTCTCACCATTGGCTTCACGACATTGATTCAAAGCTAAAGGCAGGGTCATAACCATAGCCTGCTTTTTGTCCCAATGAGGGTATTTATGGGCAATTGCAGGTCCATCAGCAAAACAATCTTTATAGGTTTTGCCATTGGCAAAGGGTTTTTCCCACATTGCCTGACCATCATCAATGGCTATTTCATAAGGAGGGAATTCTTCAATAGCTTCCCAGCTTTCTCTTCCCACCGTATCATAGGCATAAGCACCATTAGCAAATTCTGCTAATGCAACACCAGGAAAACGTCCCTCAAAATAATTCGTCAGCCCTTCTCGATCTTTCTCCGGATCGGCATAGGCCGTTGTTATTGCAGTTAATGCTAATCCTGTAAGCACTAATTTAAATATTAATTTATTCATCATTTATTGACCACTTTCAAAAATTAATCGTTATAAAACAAAGTATTGTTGCAGCGATATTGTTACAGAGAGTAAATATAATCTACAACCTTATCCAGCTCATCTTCAGTTAAAATTTCATAGCGTCCAAACAAGGGCATAGACGTTTCTGGATTGCGTTTTGAAGCATCCCAGATTTGATTCTTTAAGACTTGCTTATCTGGAAAACGAGTTTTCATGACAATCAGTGGTGGTGCAATATTACCCGGGCTGGCACCTTCTTTAATCATATGACAGGCCAGACAGTTGCCCTTAGGACGGGAAAACGACAGTTTTTTACCCTCTTCAATATTGCTACTTAAGTTACTTCCTGATTCTGCTGCCAATGCAGCAGAGCTGGATAGTGAAACACCAACCAGCAGAGCACTTGCTATACATAGCAACCCTTTACTTTTTCTAATCATTCTATTCTCCTGAGGTTTATTTCAGTATGGAGGTTAATGCCTTATTATTATTCAGCTTATATTATTAATTATAGTGCTGTTATTTGTGGCAAATGTGGTTAAAAATGACCTGCATAACTATACAAATTAAGGAGCATCCTGGGGTAAGTTATGCAAGTTAAAGATCTATTATGGCAATTTTATAAAAAAGGAAAATTGGAAGATATGACAATTCATGTGGGGGTTTTCCTTAACACTCGCCACAAAAATTAGAGTCAGGCTGATCAGTTTATAAGCCAGGGAGCCTAGCCCGAAGGCAAAAAGAGTTTAGTCGTTATGATATTAATTTAAGTAAAAGAGCCATACGCATCAGATCCGATAGCGTTTTAGCCAACATTTTCTCCATTACTTTTGAACGATGAGCTTCCACTGTTGATTGACTGATATGCATTTCCGAAGCAATTATTTTATTACGCTTACCATCAATAACGAGCTGTAGTACCTCTTTTTCTCTTGGTGTGAGTTCATTGTAGCGCTGTTCAACATCTTGTAGTCGAGATGACTCACCGCGCTGTTTCGCATCTAATTCAATCGCCCGGTGTACATTATCTAACATCGACTGATTATTAAATGGCTTTTCAATAAAATCAACCGCACCCGCAGTCACTGCTCTAACCGCCATAGGCACATCGCCATGACCAGTAATGATAATAATCGGCGGGTGAATTTTTTCTGCACTTAATCTAGCCTGTAAATCAAGTCCGCTAATTCCCGGCATGCGCACATCAAGAATAAGACAGCCGGGCTTTGCAGCATCAAACTGTTCTAAATAATCATGAGCTGATGCAAAACTTTCTGCTTTGAGTCCAACTGACTCCATAAGCAAAGTCAAGGCACTGCGAACCTGTTCATCATCATCTACAATAAAAACACTGGGTACATCATTCATAATTATTCATTTACCTCACTAAATTTTTTGCAAAGACAGTTTCATCCATCTCATCAACTTTACTGACCACAGGCAGAGCAAAACGAAATATTGTACCATTCTTATCACTCCTGTCACCGGAGTGCAGATACAGTTTTCCGTGATGTGACTCTATAATACCCTGACTGATAGACAAGCCCAAGCCCAGGCCGTCATTTTTACTTGTAACAAAGGGGTCGAACAGGCCTTCCTTAACTTCTTTTTCAATTCCCGGACCATTATCTTCAACGGTAACAATCACTGCATTATCGCCAGCAACTTCTGTTGTTATCAGCAATTTTCTATTTTCTTTATCGATAGTTTGTAATGCTTCAATAGAATTTTTTAATAAATTTAATAAAACCTGTTCTATTTGAATAGGTTGGGCAAGTACCTTAGGAATAGTTTTATCCATATTGCAAATAATTTTAACATTGGCTTTACGTGCTTCTGATTCAACAAATATTAGCACATCCTTAACAGAATCATTAATATTAATAATAGAGCGTTCGGGTTGCTCTTTACGCACAAACTGTCGCAACTGCTTAATAATTTCACCCGAATGTTGAGCCTGCAAACCAATGGTGTCTAAAATATCCATTAGTTTGTCTTTTTTTATCTCACCAGATTCCAACAGTTGAATACAGGCATACGCGTTGGTTGCTATAGCAGTTAATGGTTGATTTAACTCATGAGCAATACCCGATGCCATTTCACCCATTGTATTAAGACGCGCCATATGAGTAATTTCTTTTTGATGTCGTCGTTTTTCTTCATCTGCCAGCTTACGTTCACTAATGTCTCTAAAAACCACTACACTGCCGATTGCATGGCCCTTATGATCAATCATCGGGGTGCTACTGTACTCAACCGGAAAGCTGGTACCATCTTTTTTCCAAAAAATGTCATTATCTATATAGCGCTGTTGATTATCCATAAAGGTCAGATAAACAGGACATTCTTCTTTCTTATGTTTAGAGCCGTCTTCACGAGTATGATGCAATAAATCATGTTGATTACCACTTTGAAAATCTTCAATTTTCCATCCGGTATTCAAACTCATAGAGTGATTCATGAAGATACAATTACCATTTCTATCCACTCCATAGATACCATCACAAACAGAGTTAAGTATTAAATCATGCTGATGTTCTAAAGAAATTTTTGATTTTTTTAATTGATTATTTAAGCGTGCGATCCAGGTGCTCATAATCGTCATTATCACTAAAAAAAACAAAATAATAGCAATCCCTTTCCAATAGCGTTGAATTGCATCCTGTAAGGTAAAACGACCATATTGTGCATAAGGGGATAATTTCAGTTCTTTAAAAAGCTCATGTACTGATTGATAACTTAAAGGGATTGTCCAGCCAGCAACCTGATGCCTGGATTCTAAGGGGTGAATATTACTCATTTTTAATAGTGCCAGCGCCACTTTCTGAGCCAGATCATTAGACGTATGTGATAATTTACTAAAAGGCCATTCCGGGTAAAGTGACGTACTATGAAGATAAGGAAAGCCATCATCAGTAACAGGAGATATAATTTTAAACTCATCAAGATTGATATCACCTTTTAGCGCCATAGTTTCCAAAATACCGGTTCTCACCGTGCCAATATCAACCAGACCATTTTTTACCGCCATTACAACTTCATCATGAGTACCGGCAAAAGACATGGATAAAAAATCCTTATAGGGATTTAAGCCTTGTTTATTTATTAAGCGCCAGGCCATTTGAAAACCACCTAAAGAGGTTTCATCAACAGCCATAAAGCTTTTACCCACGATACTGCTGATATCATTGATATCATTACGTTCTTTACGGGTAAAAATAACACCGCCAAAGACATTTAATGGAATATCATCAATTCGATTATTTAAAGTCACAATTCGCGAAATTCGAAAACGTACCTCCATATCAACATAAATGCCCGAGTTGACGAGTAAAAAATCCACTTTCCCCTTATTGACAGCAGAATCAATTTCATCAAAATCCAGCGGCTTTATTATGAATTGATAAGAACTTAGTGTTTCCGTAAGATATTGAGCCGTTGGCGACCAGGTTTTTTGAGTCACTTCATCACCACGATGACTCAAAACGCCTATATAGATAATTTCTTTATTTTCACTTGCTGACAGTTCAGAGGCTCCCAAACCAATACAGCATAAAAAAAATAAAAAAATACCTTTAAAAATCATAAAATTATACCTGATAAACCTTATTGATTTATTTTTAATAAATAAAAAACTATAGTAAGGGCCTTGGAAATAATAAATTTTCCAAGGCCCTAAAGCATTAATTCCGAGTAGAAAATAACAAAGACTCTGGCTAATATCACTAACTATAGCAGGACTTCCGTTGTTGAGTATTGATATTATGGAAAACCACCATAGTTTATCTTATTTTTGTCCATTTTAATGTAATTGATTTTTATAAATAATAAAGCACAAATATAACTAAAGTTTTTGCAGTATTTAATAGAGGGTTAATAATGGCAGTTTCAAGACGTAATTTTGTTAAAGTAATGGGAATAGCTGGTACGGCGACTACCGTTCCGGCACTTTTTCCGCTCAATGCAGTCAGTAAATCCAGTGAAAATAAACCAGAGGATTTTTACAGCATTCCAATGAAAGGTAATGCACGTATTCTGCACATTACTGATGTACATGGTCAATTAAATCCTGTTTACTTCCGTGAACCTAATGTTAATCTGGGTGTGGGTGATGCCTATGGTCGCCCTCCTCATGTGGTTGGCACCAAACTACTGGCAAAGATGGATCTTAAACCCAATTCACCTGAAGCTTATGCTTACACTTATCTGAACTTTGAAAATGTGGCAAAAATTTATGGTAAAACCGGTGGCTTTGCTCAGATTAAAACGCTATTAGACAGACTTCGCCAACAAGCTGGCGGCAAAGCAAATACGCTGACTATTGACGGTGGTGATCTCTGGCAGGGTTCTGGTACTGCCTTGTGGACTCGTGGTGTTGATATGGTGGAAGCCTCCAATATTCTAGGTGTGGATGTGATGGTTGGTCACTGGGAATTTACCTATAGAGAAGAAGAAGTACTCAGTAATGTTGCTTTATTCAAGGGTGATTTTATCGGTCAGAACGTGCGTGTTAAAGAAGATGCTCTTATGAGTGATGAATACCCTGCCATGGTTGAGCGTTTTGACGGCAGTGGCCTTTATGATGAAGATTCAGGCCATGCTTTTCGCCCTTATGTGATCAAAGAGGTCAATGGCGCACGTATTTGTATTATCGGACAGGCTTTTCCCCGTACCGCCAATGCCAATCCACAGGAATTTTTCCCTGACTGGTCATTTGGCCTGCGTGAAGATGACATGATTGAGCTGGTTGCGCAAATACGCAAAGATGAAAAGCCTGATGCTATTGTCCTGCTCTCTCATAATGGTATGGATGTTGACATTAAAATGGCACAAAACGTCCCGGGTCTGAATGCTGTTTTTGGTGGTCATACCCATGATGGTATGCCTAAACCGGTAGAGGTTAAAAACGTAGAAGGCGGCACTTGTCTGGTCACCAATGCCGGTTCTAACGGTAAATATATCGGTGTCATGGATTTTGATATTCAAAAAGGCAAAATCAAAGCCATGCATTATCACATGCTGCCCATTATTACCGACTGGCTGCCCGCAGACAAAGAAATGGCCGCTTACATCAAACAAATGCGCCAGACAAAGTATGACGATAAGATTATTGAAAGTCGTGCCACTAAACATTTCTTCAATAAATCCCGTGTCGGCAAAAGCTATGAAGAAATCCTTAATGAAAAGTTAGCCATTGCCGATCGCTTATTGTATCGTCGCGGTAATTTTATGGGCACCTGGGATCAAGTCTTATGTAATGCTCTGAGACATGAATACAAGGCTGATGTATCTATGTCAGCCGGTGTGCGTTGGGGAACTACTACCTTAAAAGGTGACTGGATCACTATGGAAGATGTCATGACGCAATGTGCCATAACCTATGGTGAAACCTATGTTGCCGATATGAAAGGCAAGGATTTGATGAATATCCTTGAAGGCGTTGCCGATAATTTGTTTGATCCTGATCCTTACCTGCAGTCCGGTGGTGACATGGTACGTATCGGTGGTCTGGATTACACCATTGATCCTGACAAGCCAATTTATGAACGAATTACCGATGCACGACTTGATAATGGTCATTTAATTGATCCCGAAGAAACCTATAAAGTAGCAGGCTGGGCTTCGGTTAACCGCACCCCTGAAGGCCGTTTAATGTGGGATGTGGTTCATGATTATATTATCAGCCAACGCAGTAAAGATAAGATATTGCGTTTGCCTAAGATCAATCATCCTAAATTATTAGGCGTGAGCAAAAACCCGGGGATTGCCGATTATCCTGGTGAGCTGGGTTAACTAAAACCCTCATCAGGTTTCCAGGCAATATAGGGCCGTTTAATGTAGATATTAAAGTAACTACTCAGCGTGTTATTTACAAAAAGTCTGTGGTTGCTTATTTTTATGACTTTGATTGTTTGAGCGTAGCGAGTTTTCAAAGTCATAAAAATAAGTGACCATAGGCTTAACAAGCGCTATTTAGAAATACACGCTGAGT
>WTAX01000290.1 GCA_013139395.1 Gammaproteobacteria bacterium
GGTTTTTTGCTGCTGATTAATAATACTGCAAGGATCAAAATAAGACCTGAGAAAAACCATACCAGAGCATCATTTCTATAGCCTGCCAGCATTTCTTCAGATTGAGTTTTTAAATCCAGTAATTTGAGCTTATTATTAACTTTTTTTAATGCTTCCAAGTTTAAATTGTTAGTTTGTACGCCCTGTAATGGAATAATTGCTGTCCATAAAGAAGATATTTCCTGTTGAAAAAGTAAGGTTTTTATTTTATCGCTTATGAGGTTGCTGGCGGCATTGCTCATAGTAGCGCTTAATAGTTTTTCAGCCGATAAAACCGGCATGGTTTTACTGGTTCTAATATCATCAATAAAAGGACTAAAGGCTGAACTATTCAGGTCAGTCTTATTTAATACTTGCTCTAGTGTTTTTTGTAATTCATGTGCTTCTGGTAATTTTTGCTGCTGAGTTTTTTGATATTTGATACTGGGAAGATAACGTGCCGCCATATCATAACCGGAAATAATACCCTGTTTTTTTAGAGCATCCAATTGCGGCATTAACTGCTCAGATTGTTGTAATAATGCTTCAAGTGTTTCATTCTGTAATATCAGTGTATAACGCAACTCAGGCAAACCCATTGCTTTGCGTAAGTCAAAATCCTGTTGTTTTTGCCATTGAGGTACGGGACTTAAAGCCGATAAATCTTTTTCCCACAATGCAGAGTGATGAAAATAAATAGTGATTAAAGCAAGCAGCGGTAATGCAATAGGTAATAAGCGAAAAAATCTCGGTAGTGGATAATGTAAAAGTTTTACTAACACCTTATAGCTATATTGAGTCTCAATAGAATATGTGCCGGTCTTAGAACGTCTGCTGGATACAGGAATCAATGGCAGTAAAAAACGAGTAGTCATTGCGGCGCTGACTAAGCCGCTGATGGCGAATAGACCCAGTTGGCGTAAGCCGGAAAAATCAGAGAGTGTTATGGCTGAAAAACCGATCAAGGTTGTGATTAAACCTAAGCGAATCATCGGCCAGATAGAGCGCATGGCGGCTGTTAATGGAATATTATCGCTTTGTGTACTGTTCTGCTTGCTGTTGGCTTTAATGAATAAGGCATGGCTGTATAAATGAATCGGGTAATCAACTGCGATACCAATAATTGTGATGCCAAATGCAATGGTGATACCGTGAATAAAACCATCCAATAATAGAACAGTGGTAATGCCGGTCAAAACAGCCAGGCCAAGCGGTAAGGCAGTTAATAAAACAATTTTAACAGACCGGAAAAACCAATATAAAAAAGCCATTAAAGTCAATGAAGCAAGAGTTGATATTATTTTAGTTTGCTGGCTGATAGCCTTTTTAGAAGCAAGAGCAAAGATGGGGGCACCAGTGAGAATGGTTTCTATCTGAGGCCTTTCTTTTTCGAAGTAAGCTTTTTCGGAGTAAGCTTTGTCAGAGTAGGTATTCATTGTCTCGGCAGGGTCTATGTCGCTATTAATAATATTTTCAATCTGCTTATTAATAAAAATAATATTTTTTTGCTGTTGTTCCAGGTCAAAGCCTTCTGCACGAGTTTTAACAAACAGTAGTGTTTTTTCAATAGCCTGGTCAAACCAGACACCATGATGTTTTTCCAGGTGCTGTGTTTGCCATTGTTTGAGTAATGAAAACCAAAGCATTTGCGGATCTTCTGAAAATAACTTCTGTTCCATAGGACTGATCAAAAGCTGGAGTCGTTGTAATAATTGCTCAAAACTTGTGCTCAGATTCTGAGATGAAAAAGATTCAGCTAAGGGATCAGAAAGAGGGGAGTCAGTAAGAGGGTTAAGTAAATAGCGATAACTATAATAGGGTTCAATAATGAGTTTGGATTGATCCAATTGGCCGTTTTGCACCACTAAAAAATTATTGTTCTGTGATAATCTTTTTGTCAGTTGCTTGTTGAAATCGGCCAATTGTTGACTGGACAACATATTATTTCTTGCCTGTAAGGCAATGAGTATCATTTTTCCTGCTTCACCCTGTGTTAATTGGTGCTGCATAATACTATCCACTTCACTGGCATCTTGAGGAAGAAAAAAACTAATATCTGAGCGTACGACTAATGAGTTGTATAAATACACAGCCATGCTGAAGAATATAATAAACCATAGCATGAAGATAATACGATGACTGCTTGTCTGTGAAAAAAAAGAATTCATGAGTCTTCAGGTAGATATTTTATAAGGAGGGCTTTATCAAAAGACATTTCTGAGCGTTCGCCACCAAAGCCAATCATAGTGATTTTTTTTATCAGCTGATCCTCAAAGATGATGTCTATTTGTTGACTGCTGGTATTATTTTCCTGAGTAAATTGATCCACAATTAGAGATTTGAGCGTCAGGCGGATCTTGTTTTCTGACAGTTTACTAATGTCATAATTATAGTAACGTGTTAATTCAGATGCTTCACCCTTTAGTAAACCAGAAAAAAGAGCCCTGAATTGTTTAAACTGCGGGTAGTCATCCAAAGATAAATCTTGTGTTTTTAAATTGTCACTATAAATAGTCAGCTGATTTTTTTCTATCACAAATTTTTTATTATTTGGGCTGAATATTTGTTTGACAAATAAATCAGGTCGAGTGTATTTAATAAAGCCTCGATATTCTTTTGCTTGTTTAAAAAACAGGGAAAAACGCTTTTCCTGAAAAGGTAGTTTTATGGATTGAATTTCAGTAAAAGGGGCTAACAGCTGCTGTAATTGACTATGCTGTAATTGACTATAGTCGGGCTTTGTTTCAGCATTGCTGGTTTCTGTTAATGTAATAGATATAAAAAATAATAGAACAATAGTAAATAAGTTA
>WTAX01000028.1 GCA_013139395.1 Gammaproteobacteria bacterium
ATCGTCTGGATAAGGTGAATGAACGTCTGCACTTACTCGATGGTTTTCTGATTGCTTTTTTAAATATTGATAAAGTGATCCATATTATTCGCACAGAAGATAAGCCGAAGCCGGTATTGATGGAACGTTTTTCTTTAAGTGATGTTCAGGCAGAAGCAGTACTGAATCTGAAATTGCGCAATCTTGCCAAACTGGAAGAAATGAGGATCCGTGCTGAGCAGGAAGAATTACAGACAGAGAAAGACTGGCTGACTAAAACTCTGGGCTCACGCCAGCGGATGAAAACATTAATAAAGAAAGAGCTTAAAGCTGCCGTTAAAAAACATGGTGATAAAAGACGTTCACCTTTAGTTTCTCGTGAAGTTGCTAAAGCAATGGATGAAACTGATTTGCTGGGTGCAGATCCTATTACGGTAGTTTTGTCTGAAAAAGGCTGGATCCGTGCGGCCAAAGGGCATGATACGGATGCCGCCGCACTTAACTATAAGGCTGGAGATGCCTATAAAACCAGTACTCAGGGAAAAACTAATCAACAAGTGGCTATTTTGGATAGTTCAGGTAGAAGTTATTCTTTGCCTGGTCATACTTTACCATCAGCAAGAGGACAGGGTGAGCCGTTAACTGGTCGTATTACGCCAGCAGGTAATGTGTCTTTTATTAGTGTCTTAATGTCTGCCAATGAGGAACAGCTTTATTTATTCAGTACAGATGCTGGTTATGGCTTTATTGCGAAGCTCAGTGATATGTTTACTAAGAATAAAAAAGGCAAACCCATGATTAAGGTGTCTGCCGGTGCTAAAGTCATGGAGCCCATCCCGGTTACTAATATGGAAACTGATAAAGTGGTTGCGGTAAGTAATGAAGGACGCCTGTTAATCCATTCATTATCAGAGTTGCCGGTGCTGGCAAAAGGCAAGGGAATAAAAATTATTTCTATTCCAGCGTCACGGGTGGCTGAGCGTGAAGAATTCGTAGAGCATATTAGAATCTTGCCCGAAGGAGAAAAATTGACGATTATTTCAGGTAAACGTCATCTGACATTAAAAGTAGCTGATTTGGAAAATTATATACATGAGCGTGGTCGACGTGGTAATAAATTACCCAGAGGACTTCAGAAAGTTGATGATATGCAGGTTGGAGAAAAAGAGGACTAAAATAAGCGCTTGTTTAAGAAAAACTGGAAAAGTCAAAGTCCATTGATTCGCTGGCCTCCTGTAAGAAATATCCCTGGATATAGTGTGCGCCTGATTGCCAGATGACGGATAAAGAACCTGCTTCTTCCACAAAAGGCACAATTGTTTCAACCTCTAATTGATTTGCCTGAGCACAGGTCAGGGTTAACTCAGTGAGTTTATCAGCATTGGTTGAAATGTTTTTTACCAGTTCACCATCTAATTTGAGAAAATCAGCTTTAATATGTTTTAGTAGAGCAAATGCATTTTGTTCTTTGCCAAAGTGTTCAAAAGAAAATTTACATCCTAGTTGGTGTAATTGTTTAGACAATAGTTGAGTTTGACGAAGATTTTCTGCTGCCTGATGTACTATAACCTGGAATATCACGGACTCAGCATCCAGTTGGTAACGTTCAAGATTATGTTTGACCCAGGAGATAAATTTATCATCATTGAGCGAAGCACTGGTGAGTTTAATGATAAAACGGTTCTTATGCCCTGCTTTTAGTCGCTCGGCAAGCGTTCGCATTGCTTCAGCGATGACCCAGCGATCAATATGAAGTGAGTCATTTGATGCTTCTAAGGGAGTTAAAAATTCATGTGGAAGAATGATATCCCCTTGCTCATTGCGTAAGCGAATAAAAATCTCAAAATTTTCACTGCCTTCACCTAATAAGCTGACAAAGGGCTGAAAAACAAGAAACATCCGTTTTTGCTTTATGGCATTGTTGACTTCATTGCTCCAAAATTTAGCGAGTTGCTGATTGTTCATCTCACTGGCATCAGGGATGTGTAACTGGACTTGATTACCCCCTTTTTCAATGGCTATAGTGCATGCTTTACGAACATCAGTAAGAATGCTTTGTGCACTATTACTGGATGAATCTATTATTGATATACCTATGCTGCAAGTTGTTGTGATGCTTTTATTGCTGACTTCAGCAATATGATCATCGACTGTTTTGCGTATGTTTTCTGCTATTTGTAATATGTGTTTTTCATCATCTGTGTTGACAATAGCGCTAAATCGATATGATTCAAAACGAGCCAGAGAGGTGTCATTAGTTATCGTATTTTTTAGCAAATTGGCAATATCAATGATGATCTGATCGCTATTAATGTCACCTAACTTTTCATTAATGGCAATAAATTTGTCCAGCGTAATAAATAATATGTAGGAATTATTATGATTGTTGCGAGCATCTTCTATTGTTTTTTCTAATAACTCTAAGAAATAGCGACGATTATATAAGCCTGTTTCCTGGCATTGAGTATTTAGTGCTGCCAGTTTTTGTTGTAGTTTTTCCTGAACTTTGTGATTGATGCCCTCACTACGAATAATAATTTGTATGCAGTCTTCACCTGACATACTCGCAGGTTGAAACTCCATCTTTATTTGAAACTCGGTGCCATCATCTTTTATGCCGATAACGTTAAGAGAATTTTCTTTTTTTGTGTTATCTATAGTGATCTTGTCTAATTCAGAATAATAGCGTAATGATTCTTTTAACTTAGCGGCATCATTTGATGAAACCAGGTCCATAATGGGCATTGCTTCAATATCATCACGGCTTTCATAACCAAACATTTTGTAGTAGGGATCATTTGATAAAATATGCATGCCTTCATGAATATAAGCTATTGCATCACGAGAGCTGTCTATGAGCTGTTGGCAGCGGTTTTCGGAGTCTTTAAGTTGTTGACTTAATATGAGTTGACTGCGAAATGCTTTTAATGCTGTAAATTCTTTTTTGACAGTGTGACCGATTAATTCTTTTGAATCTTCGTCAATGATTGCGTTGATGCCCTGATTGAGCAGGTTTAAAGCTTCCTTTGCTGTCACATTAGCAATGAGGATTACGACAGTATTATTTTTTTGTTCGCTTGTAAATTTTTCTAATGCAGTGGATATATCAAAGTCAGTGATGCCATTTGTAAATAAGATAATATCATAGTTTTTTTTATTGATTGCCTCATCAAATAATGCGGCGCTGGAAATAATTTTCGGACGTAAAGTCAGCCCATTATTTCGTAAAGAATTACTTGTCTCAACCGCATCATTTTCTGAAGGGTTGACTAATAATAATTGAATTATATCGTTTTGTTTCACTTACTATCCTGCAATAATTATTTCTACTTAAAGTGCTATGAAAGATAAATTATAAGTCATCCCAAATTGAATCAAAATCTGTGTCGCTATCAAGTGAAAGAGTGTCTTCACTTGCTTTTTCAGTAGTCGTTTTTTTTGTGCTTTTATAAAAATCTTCAGCCAAACTGTATTTGAATCGTGAAAAGTGAGAACTGGTTTCCAATGTATCCAGAAGAACGACTTTAGATTTAACACTGGTGATATTAGCATTGATTAGTCGATACTCATCTAACATGACTTGATCTCTTGCTTCATAGCCTAATGCGGTAGTGACTAATGTTTTGGGTTGTTTCAAAATAGGAATTGCAGGTAATAAAATGGCACGAGACTTCATGCCTTCCTGCATGCTGACAAATTTTGCAATGCTGACAGCAAGGGCATTTGGAGCGATAATTTGAACGCCAATTTGAACTTTATTGTCCGCTAAACATTTTAACCAACGAATACTACCAACAAACCAGTAGCCTTCTTTGTGTTGTGTCTCATGACTAATCGCCATAATTTCGCCGACTTTTGCATTGATAGAACCACTATGATCCCATAAAAGACAATATCCGCCAATACTTTCATTAACCATTTCCCATTCTTGATAATCTCTTGAGTCGAGCTGCTGTTGCGAAAGATCCTGGTCCTCATTATCTCTATTATCAGCATTATTGCTGCTTAAGGAAGTATTCTGGAAGACTTCTCCCCAAATATCACTGACTTTTACCGTTGATTCAATAGTGTGTGAGCTGAAAGATGGATGATCTTTTAGTTCCAGAGTTTTTGTTGTTTCTGATGGGGATGATTGCAGCCATTCAGGTTCATTATAGCCATTTAATACAAAGTGAACATTATTCAGACCAATAGCTACTTTTAATTTTGATTTTGCCGGGCGTCGACTATGTTGTCGAGTAGGTGCTATCCCCCAGGAAAGTGATAATTGCTTTAACAATTCACCATTAATTTCTGTGGTTTGAATTTCCGGGCCGTCAAAATGCTCAAAAAGGTGCGTATAATTCAGTTTTGATGTGTTTAATGTCCACAGAGCCGTTTTATCTGTTACATCCTGAAATGTGACAAATGCCGGGTGAGAATCACTGGATAAATCAATTACTAAGGCATCTTTATCATCGCTGTTTATATGCTGATGTATGTCTGCTAAAGAAGACCATTCTTCCAGTTGATTGAAAATAGAATAGATATGATGCTGTGCCATACGATAGGGATCAGCAATAGACACCAGTAAAATTTGTAAATAGAGCGTTTTAATTGAAGTTTCTTTGGTAAACATCAATGAAGGGTCAGGGACTTTTTTGTTCAGTAACTTTTCTTTGTCAGCAAATAAAAACAATTGATGTAGTTCTGACCAGAGTGCTTTTTTCGGTGAACTGTAGAATTGATAATAGGCAATTAGCAATAGACTATGATGACGGATGATTCGTGTAAGAATCAGAGCCATTGACTTGCGCTTACCAGGACATAGAAAAAATATCCGGCAATTCATTAAATCTCTCAAGGCACATTTATAACCAATACTAATTTGCCTGTGTAATTTTTGAATTAATGTGGCGATACGCTTGTGTTTTTCAGTGAGAGGGAATTTTCTATTTAAGTTCAGCTTTTTTAAGTTTGAAGCTAATTCGGTAATAGGTTCATGGATTTTTTCTAGAAAATAAAGCCGCTTTTTGTAAGAGACTATTTGGCTGTTAGTACTTTTTAATGCGTTATATATAGTTTTGGTCGCGACACGGATATTGGCCATAGGCAGACTGTCAAACCATGTATCAACCGCACTCATCTGGAGGTTGAATGCTGATTTTTCAGGTTTTGTCTGTTCTGGCAGATGTTTAAATAAAGTGTGCTCAGTCGTTTGCAAAACATTTCTCCATGATAAAAAAGTCTATGAAACAGTAGGTTAGCGATCCTTGCTTTGTGTTGTTGCATTAATATTCATAGCTATTACGCAATGGATAGTACTATTAATTACTACCTTAGCTGCAGATTAAACCAGCAGCTAACAATAACACAGTCTGGAATTATATCACCTTTAGTTACTTTTGAAAGTTGAAATTAACTTAATATATGAATTAAATCAATTGGATAAATAATTAACTTCAGAGTCTTGATAATAGGTTATCCCTCTTATTTACTATTAGCTAATAATTGACGCTATGTTGAATTGTTAAAATGCAGTTTTAAAATGTTACGGGGGTTTTACTTTTTTCTCCCGGAATTTCTCTGACGAGGCGGGGCAGCATATAGCCGGATAGTCTGGATTTCAGTTGTTGATAAATGATTTTGGCATCAAAATCGGTTACTTCAAAATGAGCACTACCCTGTATCTTATCGAGTATATGCAGGTAATACGGGATGATATTATTATCAATTAGTGTTTCACTCAATGCAGCTAACGTGTCAGCATTGTCATTAATACCTTTTAATAATACCGATTGGTTTAGTAGGGTAATCTGTTGTTTATGAAGCTTTAAAAGGCTTTTTTGATTGTCTGAACCGATTTCCTGAGCATGATTGATGTGTAATACCATAATAATTCGCAGCTGGCTGGCAGCCAGTATGTTAAGAAATTTATCACTGATCCGTTCAGGTTCGACCACAGGAAAGCGGGTATGGATCCTCAGTCGCTTTAAGTGGGGGATTGTTTGCAGCATTGTGATGAGTTCTTTAAACTTGCTATCTGATAGAGAAAGTGGATCACCGCCGCTAAGGATGACTTCACTGATAGATAAATCGTCTTTAATTAACTGAATGTTTTGTGCAGTTTGTTTCCACAAGTGACCTTTGTCTTCATAGGGGTAATGCCGACGAAAGCAATAACGACAATTGATTGCACAAGCTGGTGTGACAAGAAGCAGTGCTCTACCGTGATATTTTTGTAATAAACCAGGCTGAGAGAGACTATTTGCTTCATCCAAAGGATCCTTTATATAACCTGGAACTAACTCAACTTCCTGATGAACAGGAAATATTTGTCGCAACAATGGATCATCAGGAGTGCCTGGTTGAATTTTATCCACATAAGCCATAGGTACTTTAAAATGAAAATCTTTTATGGCCTCGGCTGAAAATGGCATCTGCTCAGCTGTTAAATGTAATTTCTCCAATAGTTCTAATGGATTGGTAAAATAAGTTCTTGTCTGGTTTCCAGTCTTGTTTCGGGGTATCATAGCGAATTATTTTTATCGTGTATTGATTAGAAGCGGCTCTATTGTAACGATTTCTTCCTCAGAAAAAAGAAAAGCTTTAAAAAAATATATTATGAAAGTGTCTATCTGGATTATTAAAAGAGTAACGTATGGCAAGCTACAGCACTAATGAATTTCGTTCTGGTCTCAAACTCATGGTCGATGGCGATCCCTGTTCAATTGTTGACAATGAAGTGGTTAAACCGGGCAAAGGTCAGGCATTTAACCGTGTAAAAATACGTAATTTAAAGACTGGGCGTGTTGTTGAAAGAACTTATAAATCAGGTGAATCAGTAGAAGCTGCTGATGTGATGGATACCGATTTACAGTATTTATATAATGATGGAGAGCAATGGCATTTTATGCATCCTGAAACATTTGAGCAAATGGCTGCAGATAAAACAGCAGTAGGTGATGCTAATTTGTGGTTAAAAGAACAGGATATGTGTACTGTGACTTTATGGAATGGTAATCCGCTTGCCGTGACACCACCCAATTTTGTGGTATTAACCGTGACTGATACTGATCCGGGTCTTAAAGGTGATACCTCTGGCGGCGGCGGTAAACCGGCCACTTTGGAAACCGGTGCTGTGGTGCAGGTGCCTTTATTTATTGCCATTGGTGAAGAATTAAAAATAGATACACGTACTGGAAAATACGTTTCTCGTGCTAAGGGCTAATGCTTACTCGTTCATGCTTAAATTATGACTCAGTGGCAAGCGTCAGCCTCTTTTGAGTTAATCAGGCTCAGGGCTGACACACTTAGGACTATTCGTTCTTTTTTCTATAAGAACAATGTACTGGAGGTGGATACCCCCACCTTATCGTCAGCCACTGTTCCTGATCCGTTTATCGAAAGCTTTCAAACTCAGTATGTACCTCTGATGCAAACCATGCAGACAAATCACTTTTATCTGCATACCTCCCCTGAATTTCCTATGAAACGTTTACTGGCGTCTGGCAGCGGTTCAATTTTTCAGATCAGTAAAGTCTTTCGTCAGGGAGAATCCGGGAAAAAACATAACCCTGAATTTACCCTGCTTGAATGGTATCGGGATGGCTGGGATCATCTGCAATTGATGACTGAGGTCGATCAGCTGTTGACGTTATTACTGTCTCCTCATCTTGATCTGGGAGAAACACGTTTGCTCACTTATGAAGATGCTTTTCAGGAAATGCTGGGTATTAATCCCCATACAGCCAATAAAAAAGACTTACTTGACTGTACAGAAAAAACAGGTCTGGCCAATGTTCTTGATGAGCATGAAGACAAGGATCGATTCTTAGAACTCTTATTTAGTCATATTATTGAACCTGCTTTAGGAAAAAGTAATAAATGTGAGCAAAGCAATAAGCCTTATATCTGTTTTATTTATCATTATCCGGCCAGTCAGGCATCATTAGCAAAAACCAGTATGCACAAAGGTCAACTGGTAGCAGAACGTTTTGAAGTTTTTATTGATGGCATGGAATTGGGCAATGGTTTTCATGAACTTAATGATGCACAGGAACAAAGACAGCGGTTTGAGAAGGATAATCAGACAAGAAAAATAATGGGTCTTAAAGAAATTCCTATGGATGAATATTTTCTTGAAGCTGTTGGTGCTCTACCCGAGTGTGCTGGAGTAGCCGTTGGCATAGAGCGCTTGCTCATGGTTATGAGTCAATCACAACATATTAATGATGTGATTGCATTCCCTTTTGACAGAGCATAATTGTGATCCTTATTTAATTTGTGAATAACAAAAATTATAGGTGGTCGTTTGGATTAAGTGCATTTAAAACGAATGAGGGATAGTCTGGTGCGTCTGACTGGGGACGCTTTGAATACATCCCTGTACCGCTCA
Source organism: Gammaproteobacteria bacterium (assembly GCA_013139395.1). Classification (GTDB taxonomy): domain Bacteria; phylum Pseudomonadota; class Gammaproteobacteria; order GRL18; family GRL18; genus GRL18. The sequence goes on from WTAX01000028.1 coordinate 8,357, forward strand.
TCCTCGGCATCCATGCCTCGAAAAGCCCCATTCAGACGCACCAGACTATCCCACATTCTCTACAGCATTTATCCTCACTCATGTTGTCCAAAAGCAAAAAGCAAAAGCAAAAGATAAAAGCGTTCATACTCAAACTCTTACCATATTAACTCCATGCTTTTTCTTGTCTTTTGATTTTGCTCTTGCTCTTGATTTTTAGCCACTGAGAGAGGAAATGACGTAGAAGGGATTTGGTATGTAAGGTGATGATTCAGGGGGCTTTTCGAGCCATGGATGGCGAGGCAGAGCGTTACATGGACGTACTTGAGCGTCCCCCTGAATCATCACCTTGCACACCGAAGCACGTATTGAATACAACCATTCCTGAACGACCCCCTCAATTTTTGTTGTTTTACTAACATCTTGTAAGGCACAGGACACTTTATAACTTAGCTGATTTTACCTAGCAATTGCCCCATCTGTACCGGCTTCTCTGCGTATAATTCAGAATCCCACTCAATAGCATCTTTAGCAAACAATAAAACAACGGTCGAACCCATATTAAAACGTCCCATTTCCTGAGCTTTTTTTAGGCCTGGCTGAGGCTCTTTATTCAGCTGAGGCTCCTTATCATATTGCCAGCCTTGCACCTGCTTGCGACGTGGCGGTGTCACCACTCCCTGCCAGACGGT
>WTAX01000062.1 GCA_013139395.1 Gammaproteobacteria bacterium
TGCATATGCCAGATTTCTCTCATCATCAGGCTAAGACGCTTAGGAATAGAAGTATGTGCCTGCTGCCGCGTGATCACCTCACGGCTGGCACTAAGCAATGCTTCCATCTCATGTTGGCCCAGCTCAATAAAACGGTTTTTATACTCATGCAGCGGATGCCAAAGTAACACTGCCAGAAAAAAAGCCGGGTTAACCGATTTACCTGTAGCTATCCGTGCGTCGGTATTTGTTAAAGCCTGCTCAATTAACTGCAGTGTCCCTGAGTTTGCTTCCTGATTCAGCTTAATAGAAGCTTCAGTCATTGGAAATAATAATTCAAACAGACGATATTCTCTGAGCAGCTGGAAACATTTAAGACCATAACCACCTTGAAACATTTTAATGGTTTCATCAAATAATCGAGCGACAGGAATATCTTCTAGCAAACCACCCAAGTCAAAGATCAGATTATTGGTGTGATGTTCCATTTGAAAATTAAGTTTGGCAGCAAAACGCACTGCCCTGAGCATTCTCACCGGATCTTCACGATAGCGAGTATCTGCATCACCAATCATGCGTATTATTTTATATTTCAGATCATCCATGCCGCCGGTAAAATCAACAATGGAATCATCACGAATATTATAATACAGCGCATTGATTGAAAAATCCCGGCGCAGGGCATCTTCTTCCAGGCTGCCAAAGACATTATCCCGAATAATACGGCCATCTTTATTTTGATCGGCACGAGTAGTGCTTTCTCCCTCGTGAGGACCTCGAAAGGTGGCCACTTCAATCACATCACGACCATAAAGAATATGTGCCAGACGAAAGCGCCTGCCAATCAAACGGCAATTGCGAAACAGGCTTTTGACTTCTTCTGGATGGGCATCAGTGGCCACATCAAAATCTTTTGGCTTTTTACCCAGTAATAAATCCCTCACGCCACCACCAACAAGATAGGCCTGATAACCGGCATCTTTAAGACGATAGAGTACTTTTAATGCATTATCACTGATAGCATCCCTTGGTACTAAATGTTCTTGTTTACTTACTATCCGTTTTTTAATTTTCATGCCTGACTTTTCGTTGGAAAACCAATATTCTTTATCTTGTTAAAATAGTGCCCGCTAATAATCAATTGTAAAGCCCGTCAACTTCACCTTTACCATACTTTATATTTTGTATAATGACATGACGTTTTAAAGGGACGCCGCTATGATCACAAAAATAGTTAGCAGCCAAAATCGGGCCATAGCCCGTCACGCCGCTGGAACGAAAAGGTTTCCAGGCTGCATTCGATTTCAGAATGAATTTTTTCTTACCATCCATACCGGTACTGCCATAAGCATAATTTTTCATTTGATTGGTTGTACAACGTATGCCGTCAAACATAGCATTATCGGCACCACTGCTGGAACGAATAACAATAACATAGCGTACTACGCCATCTGCTCCAACAGTCAAACTTTTACCATCAATCAGATATTGATAATTTTGATATGCCGGCGGGCCCGTTACTTCCAATAAATCACTATTTTCCGGATATGCAGGTATAGCATCACTGCCTTCCTTCCAGATATAGTCTTCGACACCCTCATTTTCCTGATATTCCTGGCGATGACTACCCCATTTATCCCAGACATCTCCAGCCAAAACAACAGTGCTCTGGATTAATAGACTGATTAGTAGAAAGGATACTGTTAACTGTTTATTCATAAAAACTCAATTTAAAACTAAATTAAAGGTGGAGATAACTAACCGCTGCTCGAGTTACAGACACTCTTTACTTACCATTATTGGCTAAAAATAAGCTAAAGGCCTTTACCATCGCTATGCACAATATTACAATTATCCTAGAATAATCAGTTGGCATCGTAGCGAAACAGTCTTAGGTGCTGGAGATTAAGGGTTTTACAGATTATTTTGATTTTATTCGTAGTCACCCTACGGGTGAAGTCAAAATATTCTGGAAAGCCCTTAAGGTTCAGTGCATAAGGCTGTTGCAGTAGATGACAACTGATTATTCTAGGATTATAGCATCAACTAACCTGAAACCTCGAATAAGCTGAAATTTATGACCCCCAAAAGCACCGTCAAGAAAAAAACATCAGGAACAAAAGCTAATAAAAGTTTTGATTTTGAGGCATCTCTCAATGAATTAGAAAAATTAGTCGATGCACTTGAGGAAGGCGATTTAAGCCTGGAGCAGTCACTGCAGGATTTTGAACGGGGCATTAACTTAACCCGTTCCTGTCAAAATGCTTTGACTGAAGCCCAGCAAAAAGTAAAAATCTTATTAGAAAATAATGACCAGCCTACTCTTAAGGACTATAACAAAGAGCAGAACAAGGAACAGAACAAGGAACAAAAATAGTGTCGTTAAAACAATTGACCGAACACTATCAACAACGTGTTGACGGTGCATTAGAGCAGCTGCTCAGCAAAACATCTAATATTGCTAGTGAATTGCACCATGCTATGCATTATAGCACCTTTAATGGCGGCAAAAGAATTCGTCCGCTACTGGTTTATTTAACCGGTATGGCACTCAATATCACTCCGGAACATCAGGATGCTCCGGCCTGTGCTGTTGAATTAATCCATTGTTATTCACTCGTTCACGATGATATGCCTGCTATGGATGATGACGATTTACGCCGCGGCAAGCCAACCTGTCATAAGCAGTTTTCTGAAGCAACTGCACTGCTTACTGGTGATGCCTTACAAACCCTTGCCTTTGAAGCTCTCACACAAAGCTCTCACCTTAGTGATAAACAAATCGTATCCATGGTCAGGGTATTAGCACAAACCAGTGGTGCTGCCGGAATGGCTGGCGGTCAGGCAATTGATTTAGCTTCAACAGGAAAAACATTAACTCTGAAACAATTAAAAATTATGCACGAACATAAAACCGGGGCGCTTATCCGCGCCAGCGTGCAATTGGGTGCATTGTGTTCACCAGAATTAGATCCCGCTGACTTAAACGCACTGGATACTTATGCCAGGAATATTGGTCTCTCATTTCAAATCAAGGATGATATTCTTGATATTGAATCTGACACATTAACCTTAGGCAAGCAGCAAGGTGCCGATATTAACCTGAACAAAGCCACATACCCTGCACTATTGGGCCTTGATGGTGCAAAAAAAATGGCATTGGAATGTCATCAAAACGCATTGGACAGCATTAGTCATTTTGATCAACAGGCTGCTCCGCTGCGGGACTTGTCTGAATATATTATTACCCGTGATCATTAAATTAAGGTATACTTATCAGTTCTGTGGCTGTAATGGCTGTGGTTTAATAATTATTGATTAAACAGCCGTCTATATTAATGATATACCTATGACAGATCTTTTGCGTTACCCATTATTAAACACCATCAAATCACCTGATGATTTAAACGATCTGAATAAAGATCAGCTCATATTATTAGCAGCAGAGCTGAGATCATTTTTACTGCATACTCTGGATAAGATTGGAGGACATCTCTCTTCTAATCTGGGTGCAGTTGAATTAACCATTGCTTTACATCGAATCTTCAATGCACCCGCTGACAAAATCATCTGGGATGTTGGACACCAGGCCTACCCGCATAAAATTCTTACTGGACGTGCTCAACAACTCGATACAATACGCATAAAAAATGGCCTTTCCGGCTTTCCCAAACGTTCTGAAAGTCCCTATGATGCCTTTGGTGTCGGCCATTCCAGCACCTCCATCAGTGCTGCTTTGGGCATGGCTATCGCTGCAAAAAAAGCAGGCTTAAAGCAA